>JAGBGB010000020.1 GCA_017936205.1 Oscillospiraceae bacterium | reverse complement strand
TTATGATTTACGAAATTACACTGAATGATATCAAGTATCTCGTTGATGTAGATGATCGGGAAGCCAGACTGAAAAAAGAAAAGTTGCAGGTTGAAGATGATTTTAGCTTCGATATTCCTGATATTATCCCTTATGACGAAGATTCCCAGGCAGAGGAGATCTGCACAACTATGCCCGGACAGGTCCTATCCATAGCAGTTCAAGCAGGAGAAAAGGTACGAGACGGACAAACCCTCCTGATTCTTGAGTCTATGAAGATGGAGAATGCGGTTTCTGCCGAACGGGACTGTACCATTCTGGAAATAGCTGTTAAGAAAGGCGAATTCGTTGGCAATGGTGGCGTTTTGTTCCGTGTATCCCCACAATAAAGCCAAATTTCCTACGATAGAGGATCAGAAAGAAAGGCTGTGAGCTGATTGAGCAAGAGTAAGGTATTAAATAAGGCCATAGAAAATATCTATTCATTAACTCCGCTTCAGGAGGGAATGCTGTTCCACGCTCTAAAGGACGAGGGGACAACGGATTATATTTTACAGACGACCTTAGTTTTACATTTTGAGCCTAAGGAAGATCTGTTGCGTCTTGCGGCAAATGCTCTGTCACGTAGATATGATGCTCTCCGCACAGCGATCCTCTATGAGGGAATGAGTAAGCCCAGACAGGTCGTCTTGAAGGAAAGACTTCCGGACTACAGTGCCTTTGATTATAGTTATATGACATCGGATGAAGCGGAGGCGGCGGTATCTGCTCTCCGTCGGAGAGAAGTTTCTAACGGTTTCGATTTACAGAAACAGCCTTTGCTTCGGTTTTGCCAGATCAAGCTCCCGGGAAATGTCTATAAGCTGGTATGGACAATGCACCACATTATTGTAGATGGCTGGTGTATGTCTCTGCTTCAGGTGGATCTGCTTCGATATTATGAATTGCTTCTTGAAGGAATGGCCCTTGACCAGCTGGATGCTTTGATTCAAAGGGAACGACTTGAAAATACAGAGTATTCCAGATATGTGAAATGGCTTGAAAAACAGGATGCGAACAGAGCTTTGACTTATTGGGAAAACAGACTCACGGGCTACTCTGATGATGCGACAGTCAGACCCTTTGAAGAACCGAAGTCTTCTCCCTTGCAAATGTGCTGCAAGTCTGATTCCCTTCGTCCTGAAACCGTTCGCAGATTGAAAGATCTATCGAAGAATAATCAGATCACCATGGGAACCATTCTGCAAACCGCCTGGGGGCTTCTTTTGCAAGGATACCAAGGCAGCGAGGATATCGTGTTTGGTAAGGTTGTTTCAGGAAGAAATGCACCCATTAGCGGGATCGAGAGGGTGATCGGTCTCTTTGCCAATACGGTTCCTGTGAGAGTTGCCAGACAGTCTAAACAATCGATCCTGGAGCTGCTGAAGCTTGAGCAGAAGCATTCTTTAGAATCAGACCAATACTCACATTGCTCTCTGGCTGAAATACAGACCCGCGTGGGTGTATCTAAGCTTATGAGCACCCTGTTCGCCTTCGAAAATTATAGTGTTTCTAAGGATTATACTGACAAATACAGCTGTATGATCACCCAGGAGCACAGCCGTGAGCAGACCAACTTTGATCTTACTTTAAGTGCGTATGAAGAAGGACTCTCATTGCACTACGAATTACTATATGATCCCAATCGATATTCAGAGAGAAATATACAATATATTTCCTCTCATTATCAATCACTGCTTGATAGAATTGCACAGTTTCCAATGGAAGCTGTTGATACCGTAAGTCTTATTACCACGGAGGAACAGGAGCAGATCCTTGGCAGCTTCAATCAGACGAAGTGGAATTGTAAAAAGGATAGAACGATTGCCCAGATTTTAGAGACATGGGTCAGCCTTTCCCCTCATAAGATCGCTCTTGTAGACGGAGAGGAACGGTTCAGCTATGATGCTATGAATCGCCGGATCAACAGTCTGGCGTGGAAGCTAAAGGAGCTGGGAGTACAGCGAGGGGATCTGGTAGCCATCCTGCCACGCAGAGGCTGGCGTACCATCGTTGCAGTTTGTGCCATTCTGAAGGCAGGAGCGGCCTATGTGCCCATTGATCCCGGCTATCCTGAACAACGGATCCGTGATATTCTGGAGGATTGTGATCCCAAGGCGATCCTCACCTACGATTGTAGGGTTGAGAGTGAAAAACCGACCCTTGAGC
>JAGBGB010000222.1 GCA_017936205.1 Oscillospiraceae bacterium | reverse complement strand
TGGTGGTTGTGAAAAATGTTTCGATTTTTGGGGAAATACATTATTTTCGGTGGTTTTTGTGTTCATGCCGTTCCGTCATGAACCGGACGCGCAATGCGCGCCCCTACGCAGCGGTAAATCAAACTGTTCGACAAATCGGAATTTTGCGTATTGGATCGGAATGAGGATTGACCGAGGGGGGAGTATGGGTTATAATGAGATCGTTCTCGTAAGATATCCCTGATCGTTGAAGGTCAGGAAGGCGGTACACAGCTTTGCGTATGCTCCGTCGCAAGCGCATAGTGCTATGCACTCCCAATTTTTAAAGGAATGATACTATGGATGCCTATAGAATTCTCGTTGTGGACGATGATCTGTCCATTGTCAATATTATAGAAACTGCTTTGAAGCAGGCGGGCTATGGGGTGCTGACTGCCAATGATGGCGAAAGTGCCTGTCACCTTGCTGCCACCGCCCGTCCGGATCTGATCATTATGGATGTAATGATGCCTCGCTGCAACGGCATTCTTGCCACCATGCAGATCCGTCAGAGCCAGAATGTTCCCATCCTTATGCTGTCTGCTAAGGCGGAGGGATCGGATCGGGTTTTAGGGTTGGAAGCCGGTGCAGATGATTATTTGGTCAAGCCCTTCTATCAGCAGGAGCTTCTGGCAAGAGTGAAAGCCCTCTTACGCCGTTATGACCATTTAGGCTCCATTCGGGAAACGGCAAGCAAGGATCACATCCGTGTGGGTCAGGTGGTGCTGAACACTGCCACCAAGCAGTTAGAGCTTCGGGGAGAAGCGGTTCGCTTGACTGCAACGGAGTTCAAGATCCTGCAGGTACTCATGTCCAACCCCGGCAGAGTTTACTCCGCAGAGGAGATCTATGAACGGGTCTGGCAGGCAGATGCCTACTCTGTAGAGAATACGGTTATGGTTCATATCAGCCGCATTCGGGAGAAGTTAGAGCTGAATCCCAAGAAGCCGGAATATCTGAAAGTCGTTTGGGGGATCGGATATGTTTTCGAAGCACCGTAATCTCATTGCTTGGCTACTCCTGCTGGCAGCTGCTGTGTGTTGGAGCCTTGGCAAGAATATGGTTCGTAATCTCAACGAAGAGTCGCCTGTGGAAACCACTGCTGTGGTGTTCACGGAAACCTATGTTACGGGACTCCTGCGACCTACTGTGGAATCTACGACAGTGGTGGAGCAGCTTACAGAGCCCTATGCTCCAAGTACTGTTACAGAAGAAGCCTCTACTCAGATCCTATATGATCCCTCCCCGGAAGAGGAACGGAAGGATAACCGTATCCTTGGTTATATCCTGTGTCTGCTGGCAGCAGGACTGGTGATAGGTGCTGTTTTCTTTCTTTGGCAGAAGGCTCCTGTTTTGGGCCCGGACGGGATCGGCTTGATCCTTGCCCTAAATGGTGTGATGGCGGTTGTATTCAATCGGATCCACTTGAATATATGGGAGTTAGAGGGCGGATTCCGGTTTTCAGTTGTTCAAATCATCGGTATCCTTCTTCTGCTTGTGTCTGTTCGGGAGCTGTTTGGCTGGCTTCGGAGCAGATGCTCTTTTAGCTGGTGTCTGGTGCAGCGGCTGGTGATCAGGGGGAAGAGCCCTCAGAATGTTCTGCTGCTGTTTGTGGCATGGATCCTGATGGGAATGGCGGGAACCGTCTGGGGCGTGACTTCTGCATATCACGGTGAGACTGTCCTGATAATCATGGGCTTCGGAGTTGCCAGTCTGTTTGCTTTCCTGTGTCTGTGGCGGTACGGTGGGGATCTGAAGCATTTTCAGCAGCAGTTGGATAACTATCGACAGAGCCTGCCCATCACCGTAGGCGAGGGCAGCTTCTCTTCCGCAGAGCAGCAGCTACTGCAGATTCAGGAACAGCACAAGCAGGCGGTTTGTGCTGCTGTCACAAGTGAACGCTTCAAGGTGGAGCTGATTTCCAATGTTTCCCACGATCTGCGAACTCCTCTGACCTCTATTCTTGGCTACAGTGAGCTGTTGCAGAGGGAAGCCCTGTCCCCACAAGGGCAGGAGCAGCTGCGACGGCTCCATAGGAAGGCAGGCTACATGAATGAGCTGGTAGACTCTCTCTTTGAGCTGACCAAGGTATCCAGCGGTGTGGTGGAAAGCAAGAAGGAAGACATCGATCTGATCCGCCTGTTAGAGCAGACTCTTGGGCTTTTCGACGATCAGCTTGCAGAAGCGGGGCTGATCGTGCGGCGGAGCTATTGCAGAGAAGCTCTTCCCCTGATCACAGACGGGGCACGGATCCATCAGGTGTTTGCCAATCTTCTGGGCAATGCCATAAAGTATGCCCTCAAGGATACTCGGATCTACATAGAGGTCACGGAGCAGAAGAACAGCTATTTGATCCGCATGACCAATACCGCCTCCTACGAAATGGATTTCAAGGCAGAGGAGATCCTTCAACGCTTTGCCCGTGGAGACAAGGCAAGATCCACAAAGGGCAGCGGTCTGGGACTTGCCATTGCACAAACCTACACTGAGTCGGTGGGTGGCTCCTTCCGTGTGAGCGTTGATGGAGATCAGTTCAATGCCTTTGTAGAGCTGCCTATAATCGAAAGAAACTTGTAAGAATTCTGTGGAACTTATGAAAGACACCTCCTGTACCATTTAGGTATCGGAGGTGTTTTTATGTCGAAACAAAAGTCTGTGATCCGTAGCAGCCTGTCCCTTGCCCACTTGATCCGTAAGGGGCTCCTGTCCTGGCTCTTTGCAGCCTTGGTGGAGTATGCACTGCTCCCCTCGGAGCTGCGGAGTTTCGGAGATCTGAGGGGCTTGGAGCAAGTGTCCTTTGGCAGAGTCGTAGGGCTTTGGTTCTTCTGCTTTGCTCTGCTGTTGGGATTCTCCCGAAGCAGGAGAGCTGCCGTGTATGAACGATGGGGATTTCCTGTACTTTTGCTGCTTTTGGGGAGCTTGTCTCTGATTGGGAGCTTTTCTCTATCCTTTCTGATCCTGTGTGTCCTGCTTGTCCTGTTGGCGGTGGGATTTGCTCTGAGAGGATGGGAGGGAGACTTGAGGCTGATCCCCACACCGAGGAAAGGGCGCAAGGCTTGCATATGGGCCACAGTAGGGCTGTCGCTCCTGTTCTTTCTGCTGGTTAGCGGATGGACTGTGGGGCGGGTTTACAGCTTCAGCGCTCCTACCTACGATTTCGGTATCTTTTCACAGATGTTCTACAATATGAAGACCTCCGGGCTGCCTCTGACCACGGTGGAGCGAGACGGGCTGTTGTCTCATTTTGCCGTTCATGTGTCACCTATCTATTACTTGCTTCTGCCTTTTTATTGGCTGTTTCCCGCTCCGGTTACCCTTCAGGTGCTGCAGGCTGCGGTTATGACCTCTGCCGTGATCCCTCTGTGGCTCCTTGGGAAGCAGCATGGACTGGGAGCAGGGCAGAGAATGCTGCTTTGTGCCCTCTTGCTGTTGTTCCCTGCCTTTGCAGGGGGAGCAGGCTACGACATTCACGAGAACTGCTTCCTGACGCCTCTGCTCCTGTGGCTGTTCTACACTTTGGATCATGGGAGTCGATCGGGAGCCTTTCTTGCAGGGCTTCTGACACTGATGGTCAAAGAGGATGCGGCAGTATATGTGGCTGTGATCGGTCTTTGGCAGATCCTGAAAGCAGCCTTGCACAGGGAGACAGATCCCAAAAGCAGCCTGATCAATGGATTCCTGCTCCTTGGGCTGTCTATAGGTTGGTTCCTTGGAGCTACGACCTATCTTTCCCGAATGGGAGACGGGGTTATGACGGGCAGATATAAGAATCTCTTGTATGGTGGCTCCTCTTCTCTGCTCACAGTGATCAAGGCTGTGCTCCTACAACCTATGAGGGCATTCTATGAGTGTGTGGATCCGGAAAAGCTGCCCTATATCGCCGGGACCCTCCTTCCTCTGTTGGGGCTTCCGCTGTGGACAAGGCGGTATGAGCGGTGGATCCTTCTCATTCCCTACCTTCTGGTCAATCTACTGTCTGACTATCCGTATCAGCATGATATATTCTATCAATACAGCTTCGGCTCTGCTGCGTTCCTCCTGTATCTGACAGCGGTGAATCTGGCAGACCTGAGGGGAGCTTGGAAAGCATGGACAGCTTTAAGCAGTGCAGTCCTTCTGTGTGGGATCTGCTTCGGCATTCTGGTTGTACCAAAGGCACTACGCTATCCCACAAGAGCCATAGAGTATTCCGAGCACTACGGAAGCATCCGCCAAACTCTCGATCTCATCCCGAAGGATGCCTCTGTCGCAGCCGGAACCTTCTATACTACTTACCTGTCCCAACGAGAGGTGCTTTACGATATTAGGTACTGCTCCAAGGAGCATCTTTTGGAAAGCGAATTCGTAGTCCTGCCCCTACAGGAGAGCTATAAACGGTATGCTACAGGCAGCAGTGACAATGGTCTGGCACAGCTCCAAGAGCTTTTGGAAAGCTCCGGCTACCAAGTGTTCGCCGCCCTGAAAGACCAGCTGATGATCTACCGCAGAGAACAATAACACAAAATTCCGATTTATCGTACCATTCGTAGGGGCGCGCATTGCGCGTCCGGTTCATGGCGTAACGCCATGAACACAAAAACCACCGAAGATGATGTAATTTTTCCAAAAAACGAAACATTTTTCACAACCACCAATTCTTGGTGGTTGTCGGACGCGCAATGCGCGCCCCTACGCAGCGGTGAACGAAGCAGCTCGATAAATCGGGATTTGGCGGTTGGGGATAGGATTGGGGCGTGGGTAGGATGGCGGTAAAATGGCAGCCTCAGAAGGGGAGCTCCTTCTGAGGCTGCTGTGGTTTGGTTGAAAGGTCATTGGGCGAAGTAGGCTTTTGCACTGTCGGAGTAGGCGAACAGGGCTTTGCAGAGGCTCAGAAGTGCACCTTCCTTGTTGTTGCCGTAGGTGTCTGCGCTGTAATACAGGGTGGGAGAGAGCTGTGTGTCTCCCTCATAGATCGTAGCGGACACTACGCACCGCAGCTCTGCGGCGAGCAGTCCGTCGTAGTCAAAGACATAGCTGTTTTCCCGTCCTGCATAGGCGACGGGATCTGTTACGGTGGCTGTGACCTGTGTGCCGTTGGCGGTGGTATAGCTCAGCTTCAGCTGCAGGGAGGAGAGATCTCCCTTGTAGCCTGTGGCATCGAACATAAAGCGCAGCGTGATCTTGGAATTTAGCGCCATTGCTCTGCCTGCCCATGTAAGGGTAGGCTGAGGCAGGTCATCTGCAATGCGGTTATGATCACCGAAGGTAACGCTGCCTGTATCTGTCAGATATTGCTTCTGTGCATCGGTCATGGCACCGTCAGCAAGGGCATCTGTGCGGTAGCTCTTGTAGGTCTGTGTCCATGCGCCGTAGCGGAGCAGATCTGCACAAAGGGTCTTGAAGGCCTGAGAAACATCTTCTTTCTTCAGCTGTGCATAGGCATAGGCTGCAATGCTGTACTCATCGGGGCTGGAACGGTAGAACTGTTCTCCCTGTTGTCCCACAAGGATCGCCCGGACTGTATCGTTCATCCGTCCTGCATGAAGGTCTGTAAGGGTGAAGCGGTAGTATCCGTCTCTTAGCTCCGGCTGTAGGAGAACAGTGCTGTATTCCGTGAAATCGTTCCCCTGGTAATTGGGCAAGCGGCACAGCAAATAGAAGCTGTCATAGTTCGCAAGGGTTGCCTCAGGGATCAGATAGTTGATGGAAATATCCGACGCCAGATTCAGAGAATGATAGACCTGCAGGCTGCTGTTCAGGCTGAAGCCTTCCTTGCCGCAGAGGGTGCAGATCCGATCCAAGCCATAGCTGTGATCATTGTCTTTGGCAGCTTCGGTTTTCGTTGCATCGCACAGGCTGCATTCGTAGTGGAGTGTGGCAGGTTTGCTGCAGTTGCCGGGGGTGCGTCCTGTCAGAATGAAGTCACAGTCATGCTCCTGCAGTTCCCAGTGGCCGTAGAGGGTTTGATCCCCAACGACCTCTACGATCATATCCTCTGTGTAGAGCTTGCCGGAGGTTTTGCTGCTGTACCAGCCCAGGAAGGTATAAGCTGCCTTCCGCTGAGGTGTGGGGAGTGTACCGTATGGATAGCCGTGGCGGATGGTCAGAGCGGTTTCTTCTAAGGAGCCGCCCTGAGGAATCAGGGTCAGAGTCAGGGGCTTATAGATGACCTCCGGATCATTGGGCTCTGTTAGGGAGAGAGTGTAGAAAATAGGCGTGCTGTACTTGGTTACATACCAGCATAGGTGATCCTTGTAGATCATAGGCTTGCAGTCAGACAGGCAGGCATTGGGCTTTTCGTAGATCTGTGTCAGCAGCTTTCCCTGCCCGTCTAAGAAAGTATAGCGGAGCTGCCCGTCCTCAGTCCATAGGAGGCAGAAACGGTCGGATTCTAACTTTACCAAGTGCGGCGTACTTACATTTACATCATCTACGTCATCTTTGTAGCTTGTGAGGGGGCGGATCGTGGACTTTGTAGAGGAAGAGAAGCCCTCCTTGGGGGTCAGGATCAAGATCATGTTTCTCTGACCATTGTATCGGTGGTCTCGTGTGTCCTGTGCGGTGGTGGTTGCAGCGGTTATATAATGGGTAGAGGAGGCTTCAAAGCCACCCACTGTTACACCGGTGTAGTTATCGCCCATATCACCGCTGATCTCATAAATGCTGTTGTCAACGCATTTCAGGAAGCCACCTTCCTGTCCTGCCGGATCGGTGTATTGGTTGATCTCTAAGGCTCTGGGATAGCCGTCGCCGTGGTTCAGAGCAACCACTCGACCCTCGTCTATGATGACGAACTGGTTGAAGGAATGACTGACATAGCCATAGCCGGTATAAATGGCTTCTGCAGTTTCCTCTGTGAGATCCATGCCGGGAATGTGGATGCTGATGCGGAGATTTGCCTGATGATTCTTGCCGTCAGAGGCGGTATACATCTGTCTGGCGGTGTGGACATAGAGGAAGTCTCCGTACTGCACCATTCGCAGGGTCCCTGCATAGAAGGGAAGAATGGTGTGACCGCCATATAGGGAGGCATGACCCAAACGATAGCCGTCCTTGGTATAACGGACAATGCGGAGCACCTCCTTGTTGTCATCCTCCTCGGAATTGGTTTGACCGAAGGCAAGGAAGTAATCGTCCGCCCCTTCGTAAAAACCTCCGAATAGGGGTAGCTCCATAGGCAGGGTGGTGTGGCGGAGGAATTGATAATTTTCGTCATATTCCTCTACCCATACCCCCTCCGTCGTGGCTTCAACACGGAGGAAGCCGCCGCACTCTCTGGCACACCAATAGGAGCGGATCACATCTGCGGAGATGTCGCTCCAATTATTCAGATTATAATGCTGATCTCCCTTGTTGCTCGAACTAAGGATCTCCTGATCCCAAATGGGAAGGGCAGGTGTGCTTTCTGTGTCAGACTGACCGCAGCGAAGACAGCTTCGGGTGAATAGACCCTCGGCATCTTCTGCGGGAGGGGTGGTCAGCTTCCAGTCGTCATAATCGTGACCCAAGGCCTTCTGGGGCTTGGAGAAGCTCAGTGTACAGTGGCTGCAGCGGAAGCCCTGCTGTCCGTCGATGGTGCAATCGGCAGTGGAAAAATAGACCCTCTCCCAGACCTGAGAGGGGAGCCCATTCCACTCCGGTGTCGTCCAGCCCTGTTGATCTGCCAGATACAGGGCTGTAGGCGCGGTTCCGGTGGTGGAGAAGGTAGTGGCATCCACTGTGGGGGCAGCACCTGTAAAATGAAGATGCTTTAGCTGCAGACAGTTTTTGAAGGCTTTTGCATCGATTTTTGTCAGCTTGTTATGGAGCAGAATGGTTTCCAAGCCGGAGTTTTCGAAGGCAGAGCTTTCGATTTGGGTCAGGCTTTCCGGCAAAGAGACCTGTTTCAGAGAGGTGCAATTCTGGAAGGTTTTAGATCGGATGACAGTCTGTTCCTCTCCGAAGACCACGGATTCCAGAGCCGTACAATCTCGGAAGACTCCGTTGCCCATGGTATCCAGAGAGGCAGGAAGCTGGACGCTCTTTAAAGAGGGACATTCTGCAAAGCACTCATAGCTCAGGAAGTAAATGCTATCCGGGAGGTTGATGCTCTCCAACTCGGTACAGTAGCTGAAGGCCTGGTTCTCAATGGCATCTAATTCGCTTTCGATGACTACCTTCTTCAGTTTGCTGCACTGATAGAAGGCACAGGAATTGACACGGTAGATCCTGGGGGGGATGTTTAGCTCTGTCAGACTCTTGCAATATTCAAAGGAAGCTGTTCCCAAATAGGTCAGACTCTGGGGCAGAACCATGCCCTGCAGACTGCTACAGTGAGAGAAGGCGGAGAGATCGATCCGACGCAAGCCCTCCGGGAAGGCAGCGGTTTTCAGAGAGCTGCAGTAGCTGAAGGCATAGTCGTCAATGGTAGTCAGCCCTGACGGGAATTTGACCTCTGTCAAAGCACCTGCACGGCAGAAGGCGTAGGTGCCGATGGTGGCAACACTGTCGGGAACCGTATAGCTTCCGCTGCGACCGTTAGGGAACAGATGCAGGAGGCTTCCGTCCTTGCTGAACAGGACACCGTCTATGCTCTGATAGTTGGGGTTGCTGTCGTTGACCGTGAGCTGCTGCAGTGTGGAGCAGTAGGTGATAGCCTGGGTTGAGATCACTGCATTGTCAGGGAAGTGGATGCTTGTAAGAGCGGAGCAATTATACAGAGCGTATGGAGCGAAGGTAGTCAGACTCTCGGGGAGTGTATTTAGTGCCTTCTGATCTGCAGGAACCAGCAGCAGCGTGGTTAGAGCGGCATCATAGAGGTTGCCGTCCTGAATGGCAAAGTTCTTACAGCCTTCCGCAATGGTCAATGTGTTCAATGCCGAGCAGTTATAGAACGCCTGATTATCCAGCTTGCTTAGGGTAGTGGGGAAATGAACGGAGTCCAAAGAAGTACACCCGTAGAAGGCATAACTGCCTATGGAGGTTACACCCTCGGGCAGAACCACTTTTGCAAGCTGGGTGCACCTGTAGAAGGCATTGGAGGGAATGGATGTCAAGCCTGTAGGTAGGGAAACACTTTCCAGCTCGGGACTGTTCTGGAAGGCGTAGGTGGGAAGCGCGGTAATGCCCTGAGATACCGTAACACTTTTTGTGGTTGCACGATAGGAATACCACGGGGTCTTTCCATAGGAATAGGCGGTTAAGGGACCGGATCCGGAGATCACGAGAGCTCCGGTGTCTGTGTCGAAGCTCCAGGTTGCGTTCTCGCCGCAGCTTCCGGACTTGATGCTGCCAGTGTTGTCCGTTGCGGAGGCGGCGAAAAGAAGCAAGCTAAGGAGAAGTGCGGTAGAAAGTAGGCATAGACTGAGGCGGCGTAACATGAGGATCATCCTTTCCGTAATTTCTGCTTTTGGACACAACCATATTATAGCTCTTGACGGCACGCTTTGCCAGTGGGGAAAAGGGCGAGATCGGTCTTTCTGTCTTTTACACAAATTTTGTGAATGCTGTCATCCTTTTATCACATCTGTTTTGTGATAAATTACAAAAAATGTGCAAAAATTCAGCTTTCATTTATGCGATATCCATAGAAAAATAGGGAATGTTTGCAGATGACGAAAAAAGGTCGGCTCCTTCTGATGGGGAGCCGACCTCTGAGACGGGATCGAAAAATTACTTTGCGGGCTTGAAGCTGTCCTTCAGGCTGACGGAGCGGTTGAAGATGGGATGCTCGGCAGTGGAGTCCTTGTCGGGGAAGAAGTAGCCCAGACGCATGAACTGGAAGGCAGCGGGAGCCTTGGCATCTACCAGAGAGGCTTCTACCTTGCAGTCAGTCAGGATCTCCAGAGAATCGGGGTTCAGGCACTCTAAGAAGTCCTTATCCGCACCGTCGGGATCGGGATCGGTGAAGAGATTGGAATACAGGCGCACCTCTGCATTGGCAGCGGTGTGGGCATCCAGCCAGTGGATGGTGGACTTGATCTTCCGTCCGTCGGCGGGATCGCCACCACGGGAGTCAGGATCGTATTCACACAGAACCTCTACCAAGTTGCCTTCCTCGTCCTTCTTGAAGCCGGTGCACTTGACTACATAAGCACCCTTCAGGCGAACCTCGTTGCCGGGGAAGAGACGGAAGAACTTGCCCACCTTCTCCTCCATAAAGTCCTCAGCCTCGATCCACAGATCACGGGAGAAGCTGATCTGACGAGTGCCCATCTCCGGGTAGTTGGGATGGTTCTCCACCTCGAACAGCTCGGTCTGTCCCTCGGGATAGTTGGTAACGGTGAGACGAATGGGCTTGAGAACTGCCATCACACGGGTGGCAGTTTCGTTCAGATCCTCACGGAGGCAGTGCTCTAAGAAAGCATACTCCACAGTGGAGGCAGCCTTAGCTACGCCGATGCGCTCGCAGAAATTACGGATGGACTTGGGAGTATAGCCACGGCGGCGGAGACCACAGAGGGTGGGCATACGGGGATCATCCCAGCCGTTGACCCGTCCGGTCTCGACCAGCAGACGGAGCTTCCGCTTAGACATAACGGTGTAATTGATGCCCAGACGGGCGAACTCGATCTGACGGGGCTTGGCAGGCAGATCGCAGTTGTCTACCACCCAGTTGTAAAGGGGACGATGAGCCTCGAATTCCAGAGAGCACAGGGAGTGAGTAATATGCTCCATAGCATCCTCAATGGGATGAGCGAAGTCGTACATGGGATAGATG
>JAGBGB010000019.1 GCA_017936205.1 Oscillospiraceae bacterium | reverse complement strand
GGACGGTGGGTGGAGAGAATGCAGGTCTTATGCTTCATGGAAGCAATGTTGGCAAGCACCTGCTCTTCGGTTTCCAAATCTAAGGCAGAGGTGACCTCATCAAGCAGTAGGATAGGAGCATCTGCCAGAATGGCGCGGGCAATGGCAAGACGCTGATTCTGCCCTACGGAAAGGGAACTGCCCCGCTCCTTGAGCTGACAGTGGATCCCGTCAGGTAGCTTCCGTACAAAATCCTCTGCACAAGCAAGCCTCAGGGCATCGTACAGCTCTTCGTCCGTGGCATCGGGCTTTACCAGCCGAAGGGTTTGCGCAATGGTGCCGGAGAAGATCACGTTATCCTGTGGTACATAGGAAAACAGGGCTCTCGTGGAGGGGGATAGGGGCAAGGTCTGACCGTCACAGTGGACCTGAGCGATTCCGCTGCTGGGAGAAAGCAAACCCAGAAGAATACGGAATAGGGTGGTTTTTCCGCTGCCGGAGGGACCTACGATGGCGATCAGTTCATTGGGCTTAATGCAGAGCTGAAGAGAATCCAGAACCAGATTCCGTGACTGATAGGAGAATTGCAGATCCCTCAGTTCCAGCTCAATGGGCTTCTGTGTTGCGATCAGCTGACGGATTCGCTCCGCATCCTCCAAATTCTCTCGGGGCAGATCCAGAATGGTCATGATCCGGCGAGCAGAAGTGGTGCATTCAATGGCAGAGGGGACCAGCTTGATCAGTGCAGACAGGGAGGTGGATAGATAGCCGGCTAATTGAATGAACAGGATCATTGTACCGAAGTCGATCTGATGCGCCCACAGACGGTAAGCACCCCAGCCAAGGCAGGAGTAGCTGATCACAGTGCTGCAGGCGGACAGGAAAGAGGAATTCTTCACAGAAATGTGGGTAAAGCTCATAGAAGTGTCGTAGAATTTCTGCTGCACCTGATAGAGCTTGGAAACGAAGACCTCAACCAAATTGAATGCCTTAATGTTCTGTGCGGTTTGCAGAGCCTCCTCATGGAAGGCCATCATTTCTGCACTGACTTCCCGCATTTCTCCGCTGAGCTGCCGCATCTTTCCCAAGAAGGGCTTGGCTGCCAGCATGGATACCGGTGCAGTTAAAAGGGAGATCACAGCCATAGTGGGATCGTACAGCAGAATGACAGCAAGGGAGGCGAGAAAACGGGTGGACTGAATGATCAGGGTGGGAACCCAGCCCAGAACACTGCCTGCCACTGTGGTGACATCTGTATTGATGCGGCTGAGAAGATCGCCGGAGTGGTATTGATGCAGGGATTCCCAATCCGTATTCAGGAACAGCTCGAAAACCTCTGCACGCAGGGTGTTGGAAATTTTCAGATTGACCTTTGCACTGAAATGGGAGGTGAAGGCACTCAGGAGAATGTTTAAAATTGCAAGCATTACTACGGCTGAACCGTAGGTGAGGATCCGCCAGCCACCGTAGCCTTCATAGGCACCGATGTGCACAATAGAGTTGAACAGCTCCTTGGAGGCTAAAGCAGCCAAGATGCTCAATGCTGTTGCCAGTAATCCAAGGAGCACGAATTGGAAGATTCCTCGCTTATAAGCACGCATGTGGCGGTAGATCCAGCCGGTTTCTCGAACGACCTCTCGGAGGGTGCCTTTTTGGAAATATTTCTTTAGCTTTCGCAGTGTGGCTCCCCTCCTTTCTTGAGATCGGGATAAAATCAAATGGGTTCCTACTTGCGCTTAGAGGAATCGGCGGTCAGATCCTTCCGTAGCTCGTCATTGAGCTTGGCAGTGTCGATGGCAAGCTGTTTTGCTGCCTGCTCCTCAGCAGACTGCTGTTCCACTGTGGTGGCAATGGGGGTATCGTCCTTTTCTTCCTTACGGGAATAGCCATAGCCGTAGCCATAGCCATAGCCGTAGCGGCGGTAGCTGTCGGAATACTTGTAGCCGTAGCTGTAGCCATAGCTGCCGGAATACTTGGAACCGTAGCCATAGCGAGTGGTTCCTGCTTGGGTATGGTTCAGTACGCAGCCCAGAAGGGGAATGTCAACAGAATTCAAGGTCTGCAGAGCATTAAAGATCTGAGAGCTGCTGGCAAGATCCTGACGGACCACATATAGGGCACAATCTGCATATTTGGCAATGGTAGCCGCATCAGAGAGAATGCCCGTAGGGGGAGTGTCAATGATGATGTAATCTACATGCTCCCGGAGAGAGTCGAAGAGCTTCTTCAGACGGGGCGTATCCAGCAGGGGCTGGGGCTGATCCGTGGTTTTGTCACCGGATAGCAGATACAGGGTCGAGTGGGGGACACTTAGGAGACGGACACTCTTGGAATTGTCAGACAGGAACTCCACCAAACCCTCGGAGTGCTCTTCAATACCCAGAGCAGCCTTCAGAGATTGCTTACGAAGGTCACCGTCGATCAGGACAACTCGGCTGCCTTCCGCGGCAAAGGACAGTGCCAGATTGGTGGCAACTGTGGTCTTACCTTCGTTGGGGATGGTGCTGGAGACCAGCAGAATGTGGGCATGGCGATGATCCATAGCCTTCTGAACCTTGACACGAAGGTTACGAACAGATTCGCTGAAGATGGAGCCTACACGTCTGTTGGTAATGGTGATGGACATGTTGGTGGACTGGGAACGCTTTTTCAGCTTGATGCTGGGGATGTAAGACAAGCACTTCAGATTGACCAGCTTCCGCAGGTCCTCTGCAGAGTGAACAGTCTTTCTGGACAAGGCAAGGAGGAAGATCAGGATCAATCCGATGGCGATCACAGGGAAGGTGGAGCGTATGCCTACCTCCAGTGCGTTATTCTCATTCATGGGAATGGTGGAGGGAGCAATGGGCATATTGATCACATCGATGGTGGTATCGCCAAGAATGGTGCTGGCTGCCTGAGGATAGACCTTAATGGTAGCCTGCAACAGGTCGTAAGCGTGCTGTGCATTGGAGCTGGTTACAGTCAGAGTAAAGAGCGCAGCATCTGCTGTAGAGGTAGCATTGATGGTGCCGGGGATGTAGTTCATGTCCAGTTCTTGCTTCAGCAGTCTCTGGGTGTTCTCGCTGCGGATAATGTAGGGGAAGGTTGCAGAGAGGGTCTGCGCCGCAGTGGAATTCATAAAGGTGGAGTAGCTCAGGATGTCCGTAGTGGCATAGTAGCTGGCACGAACGGAGAATACGGCCTCAGAAGCATAGTAGGGGCTATAGGATTGGTCGGCTCGTCGATAGGAGTAAAAGCCGAATGCTAAGGCGGCGGCAAGAACGACCCAGATCAGGCGCTTGCAGGCTGTGAAGAAATTGTGCAGGACGACTCTGGGATTAAACCCGGAGAATAATTCGGTTCTGGGATCATCCACGCTTCTTTCCCTCCTTTCCGGAACGCTGAGATTTGTCGGAGGCGGCTTGCTTTCCGTTGTTCTTTCCATAACCGTAACCATAGCCATAGCCGTAGCCATATTCATAGGATCCGGTGCGGAAGCTGAAGGCACGGAAGGAACGGACGTTGTTGAATACGAAGCCAAGGAAATCGCTGTTGGTATCGGACAGGTTATCCACGGCATCATTGATGATCATAGAGGGAGCCATGTCCTGACGAATGACCAGAATGGAAGCATCGGCAGTATCTGCAAGAACCTCGGCATCAGCAAAGAAGCCGATAGGAGGTGTGTCGATAATAATATAGCTGAACTCCTCACGGAGGGCTTGGATCAGGGGCAGCAGAGTGTCCTTGGAAATGGCTTCTGCCTGATTACGGCGGATGGAGGAGGTGTAGAGGGTATAGAGCTTGGTGCTTTCATTATAAGTAACAGAATCCATAAGGGCTTCCTTCTTGAAGCCCTTGGTCAGGAAGGAGCCGAAGTCTTTACCCTTCTCCACCTGTGCTTCAAAAATCAGGTGCTGAGCAGGCTTACGGGTGTCTGCATCCAGCAGCAGAACACGGCGGTGCTTCTGTGCAAGGGACAGCGCCAGATTGGCTGCCACTGTGGATTTACCTTCGTTCTCGCTGCAGCTGGCTATGACAAAGACGCTTTGCTGCTTGGTTTCCTTTGCTCGTTCCAGCTGAACACGGATCTGGTGTATGGTCTCTGTGTAATAGAAGCTACAGGTAGGATCACTGATGAGTATGGACTTCTTCACTCGCTTCAGTCGTTCCTTCCAGCTCAAGCGGCTGGCTTCGTGGTAGATCGTAGCCAGTAGCTTACCATCGATCTGGTGCTTGGCGCCGGATACGGTCTGAACTGTATCATTCCGAATGGCAAGGAACAGCAGCAGAGCGATCATGGCACAGGCGCCCAGAGGGCCGGAGAGCTTTAGCAGAGTGTCACGAGTACCTTGGTTGCTGGGCTGCGAGGGAATGGTAGGTCCATTGATGCTGTCAATAACCGCTGTGTCAAACACCGTTGAAGAATAGTCTGTGTGACAGGCAATGATCGCCAGCGCACTCTTATAGGCAAGCTCCGGCGTGTCGGCGGTAATATCCATGATCAGAATGTTGGTATTCTCCGGAACGGAAATGCTGACACTTGCGGGGAAGCTGGTCAGACCCATGCTCTGGGCAGCAGCGTTGCGAACCAGCTCGCTTTCCAGCAAACCACCGAACTGACCTGCCACGGTATCTGTAGCGGCGATGTTGACCACGGCGGTGCTGGCAGCACTTCTGGAGGTAACGGCAAAGGTAACAGAGCTGGTATAAATAGGTGCGTTGGACAGGAACTGCAAGAGATAAACGCCCATAATACAGGTCAGAGCGAAGAGCACTACCATCCAAAAATGTCGCAGAACAAACTTTGCCAGACATAAGGGATCATAGTCTGATAACTCAAACTTCTTTTCTTCTTTCACTTGCCCACCTCCTTATTGAACCACGACCGTCAGGATGACGCTGTAGCTGAGATTTTCTTTGTTAATGTAGGAGAATTTTACATCATAGCTTCCCATACGGGAAGTATCGACCACTCCGGTGATGGTGATCTCTTCGGGATCTACAGGAGTACCGTCAGCACTCTCACGGGCGCTTAGGATCCATTCACGGAAGTCCTCCGGACTCACCACACTGCCCTGTTCTATATAGGTCAGGTATTCCTTCAGATGGATTACCGGGTGGCGAGATGTGTAATTGCGGATCTGAACCGTCAGTGCCAATACCGAGGTATCACCGGTGGAATTGGTAACCTGCAGGGTCAGGGGGTAATCGCCTTCTACGGTTGTAGAGATATTGGCGGCAGACAGACGGATACGGGAGGAAATATCCCCGTCGATCACATCGTAGGCTGTCAGACGATCTACCAGAGTGACACGGCTGCCCACATTGAAGATCATGGGCTGGGAGAGAGAATACTTTGCTTGACAGTAGTCGGTGTAGTACACATTCCGGGTGAAGGTGCAGAAGTTGGAAGCGGAATCGAACACTGCGTAGTAAACAACAGCGCTGTTAGATCCAACCAGACGGGAAACACGGCGGACAATGATCCGATCAGTAATGTCACCGTCCACATCGTCTGTGGCAAGGAGTCCCTTGCACAGGTCCAGATCCGATGCTCTGACACCGACTTCAAGCTTGGCTCCGTCGCAGATGATCTTTGGGGGGATGTGATCCACCATAAGACGGTCATAGCAGTACATGACCGAGAAGGCCAGAGCTATGATCACGAACAGAATGATTACAATAGTTTTTATACTTCTCATGAAACATCCTCATTTTCTCGATAATTATCTGAATACGAACACTGCTTACAGATCTTGGTCTGTAATAATACGGTAGGGATTCTTGACAAGCAGGTCGTGGATATAGTCCGGCGAGCAGTCCTCCTGAAGCAGGGGCAGCAGGGAATGGAAGCCCGGGGGTCTTCCACGCATGTCATGGGCATCGCTGGCGACCACATGAGCGCTTTCGGAAGATAACAGATATCGGGCTGTATCACAGGCCGTCTGTCCCAGACGACCTAAAAGGCTGCCCTTATTTAGCTGGATGACATAGCCCTTCTCGTACCACTGGACAGCCAGTCCGGGAGCGTTCTGGATCGCAGAATACCGCTCCGGATGGGCGACTACGGGGACATAGCCATAGCGAGCTACCATAGCCAGCAGTCGGTTCAGCTCGTCTGCGGGAGTTTGGAAGTTGAACTCTACCAGCAGATAGCGGGAATGGTTCAGGGTCACCACCTGTTCCTCCTCTAAGAGGGACTGAAGGTTGGAGCCGTGGGCAAAGACCTCTGAGCCGGGAAGCACCCGCAGAGGAATCCCATGCTGTATCAGCAGGGCTCGGAACATGGAGAAAAAGGTAGTATACTCTTTGCCACGATAGTTCAGTCTGGCTCCCTGCAGATTGCAGTGAGGTGTGGCAACAATGGTATCGACTCCGTTTCGGAGGGAGTATTCTGCCATCTGGCAGGCGATGCGGGCTGATTCTGCGCCATCGTCCACCCATGGGATAATGTGACAGTGCAGATCGATCATAAAAGCCCTCCTTTCCCTGGTTCTTTCAACAAATCACAATTATCTTATTATATACTATCATATACTGAATGGAATTTCAAGCAGGAATCCCCGTAACTTGTTGAAAATATCCCTTGTACAGCAGAGAAAAATATGGTATAATGAGAAAAATGAACCTGATTCTCAAGAAATGTGCGAGAAGAGGTCAGGAGTTGGAGGAAGAATATGAAAATCAAATTAGATTTCGTCCTTCGGGACATTGCAGGGGACCTGCTGCTGGTTCCTGCAGGGAAGGCTGCTCTGGATCTGAACGGTATGCTGACCCTGAATGAAGTCGGTGCAGAGATCTGGAAGCTGCTGCCGGAGGTGGCAGACGAGGAGGAACTGATCCAACGGCTGCTTCAGGAGTATGAGGTAGAGGAAGAAGAGCTCCGTAAGGATGTGACAGAGTTCTTGGATTCCCTGAGACAGCTGGGAATTTTGTAAATTTATTCGGAGTTCTAAAAAATTTTTACCGAAAAATGCAAAATTGATGAAAATTGACAGTTGCCAACTGTCGGAAAATCGTATATAATATAGGCGCAAAATTTATTGTGCGCACAGCGCATATAAAATTGGAGGAAAACAATATGTCTATTAAAGTTGGTATCAATGGCTTTGGTCGTATCGGCCGTATGGTGTTCCGCGCAAGCGTGAACTTCCCCGAAATCGAGATCGTCGGCATCAACGATCTGTGCGAGGCTAAGTATCTGGCTTACATGCTGAAGTACGACACTATGCATGGTCAGTTCAACGGCACCATCGAGGCTACCGAGAACTCCATCATCGTCAACGGCAAGGAGATCCCCATCTACGCACAGCGTAACCCCGCTGACATTCCCTGGGGCGAACTGGAAGCTGAGTATGTCGTAGAGTCCACCGGTCTGTTCCTGACTCAGGAGAAGGC
>JAGBGB010000221.1 GCA_017936205.1 Oscillospiraceae bacterium | reverse complement strand
CCTTGGGCAGGAGAATGGGCAGACCCTGGCCAATGGATTCTACGGTGGTGAAGTATTCCAGCTCCCTGCCCAGCTTGTTGTGGTCACGCTTCAGAGCTTCTTCCTGCTGCTTCAGGTAGGATTCCAGCTCGTCCTTACTGGGGAAGGCTACGCCGTAAATTCTCTGCAGCATTTTACGATTGGAGTCGCCTCTCCAATAGGCACCGCAGCACTGGGTCAGCTTGAAGCCGTTGTGCTTAATGCGGCCGGTGTGATCCAGATGGGGGCCGGCGCACAGGTCGGTAAAATCACCCTGAGTATAGAAAGAGATCACGGCATCCTCAGGCAGATCGTTGATCAGCTCTACCTTGTAGGGCTCGCCCAGGCTTTCCATATAGGCAATGGCTTCTTCTCTGGGCTTCTCGCTGCGCTCCAGACGGAGGCGCTCCTTGCAGATCTTCTTCATCTCTGCCTCGATGGCTTCCAGATGCTCCTGGGTGAAGGAGAAGTCGCTATCGAAGTCGTAGTAGAAGCCGTTGTCAATGGACGGACCAATGGCAAGCTTCACCTGAGGGTACAGACGCTTGACAGCCTGAGCCATAACATGGGAGCAGGTGTGCCAATAGGTCTTACGGTAGGACTCGTTTTCAAAGGTGTACAGGTTTTCTTCGGACATGGTTTTGTTCCTCCTTTTTTGATGAAGGGGCAAAAAAATTCACCCCTGAATACATCAGGGGTGAGAATAGATCCCACGGTTCCACCCTGCTTGCGTTCCTGTATAGGAAGGCCGCTCTTTTACGCTGTAACGGGCGCACCCGTCTCTCCTTACTGTGAGTTCGGGAGAGCAGCTCAGAAGTGGTTCAAATACAGAAGAATCACGGGAACTCGCACCAACCGTTCCTTCTCTGAATGACTCGTTTTCTGCATCGGTCTTCGTCGTCGCCAATTTGATTGACACCATAATATCATGTTTTTGACCGGTTGTCAAATGGTTTCTTTTTATTGTTATTATGTTAACCGAAATGTAATTATAGTTACGAAGAACAACAAGATATGGTGGTTTTTTATATAAAAAGCTTGATTGCGCCCACAAAATATGATTTACATAATCTTGATAAAAGTTGGGCGAAATATGTTATTATAAGAAAAAACTTGACAAATCATAAAAAAATGTTATAATTATCTTGAGGTTACAATAAAGTAACAATAGTTTCAATCGCAAATCATATACTATGGAAAGGAGGATGCTCTATTGCAAAGAATGGAAAAACAGCCTAAGCGTCGGAATTTAGCCCTGAGAATTGCCGCTCTTGTCCTGATGGTTGGAGCCCTTGCCGGACTCTTTTCCCAGTCTGTTTTTGCCCAGAACAGCTATGTGATCACCGATGGTGATAATGTGACTGTTCACCAGTCCTACAGCACAGACCCCGATGTCGTTTTGAATGAAGTAGGAATCAAGCTTAGCGAAGAGGATACCTACACTACCAGCTATAATGACGGCGTCAGTCGCATCGACATTCAGCGGATGCAGCTTGTGACCGTAGATTGTCGAGGAGAGCAGCGAATTGTCGGAACCTACGGTGAGACAGTGCAGCAGCTTCTGGATCGCATGGGAATCGTGGTGGGAGATAAGGACACCGTTTCCTGCGCAATGGATCTGCAGACCTATGACGGTATGCAGGTGGAGATCATCTATACCGAGGTCAAGTACGAGCAGACAGAAACGGTGATCCCCTTCGAAGTCAAGTATTTTGAAGATCCCGAGCTGGAGGCCGGCAAGGAGCTGGTGCTTGTTGAGGGAAAGAATGGATTGGTTCACAGCAGACAGCGTGTTGTTTATGAGAACGGTAAGGAAGTGTCCCGAGACACTGTTAGCCAGAAGACTGTGGCAGAGATGGTCACTCGGCTGGTGATCCGAGCCCCTCAGGGAGTGCTTCGAGCTCAGCCCGATGAACCGGAGTATGTGGTGAACTATAGCGAGCCGGAAACCGAACCGGAAACCGAGCCGGAAACCGAGTCTGAGATCCCCACAGAGCCCCGGGAAACATCTAAGGGGCAGGATCAGATTGCCGATAACACCATTACCACCGCAGGCGGAACCACCTATACCTATTCCGACAAGCTGTCTGTGACCTGCACAGCCTATTCCTGTGAGGGCTATACAGGCATCACTGCAACCGGTACTGTGGCAAGAGTGGGCGCTGTGGCTGTTGACCCTCGCTACATTCCCTTAGGCACAAAAATGTACATCGTATCCAATGACGGACAGTATGTTTACGGCTACTGTGTGGCAGAGGATACCGGCGGCTCCATTTAGGGCATGAAGATCGATCTGTACTTTGATACCGTCGATGAATGCTGGGATTTTGGAGTCAGATCCTGCACAGCATATATTATTGAAGATTGATTTGCAAAATCGCCTCTTTTCTGATACAATGTCAGAAAAGAGGCATTTTCTATAAAGGAGGACTCCCTGCCAATGATAGATGTTTGTAATATGCAGCAGATCAAGGAGCTGCTTGCCAAATACGGCTTCCACTTTTCCAAAGCAAAGGGACAGAATTTCCTGAATCAGCGCTGGGTTCCGGAGCGCATCGTTGCAGAGTCGGGAATCGATGGAGACTGCGGTGTATTGGAGATCGGGCCGGGCTTCGGCCCACTGACCCAGGAGCTGTGCAAGAGAGCGGGGAAGGTGGTGGCATTGGAGCTGGATACCGGCCTGAAGCCTGTGCTCCGGGAGACTGTAGGAGAATTCCATAATCTGGAGATCATCTTCACCGATGCTATGAAGGCAGACCTGCCTGCACTGGTAGAGGAAAAATTTACAGGTCTTCGTCCTGCAGCCTGTGCCAATCTTCATTATTATATCACCTCTCCCGTGCTGACCAAGCTGCTGGAAAGCAAGTGCTTTACCACTGTGACCGTTATGGTGCAGAAGGAGGTCGCACAGCGGATCTGCGCCAAGCCGGGAGCAGGGGACTATTCCTCCTTTACGGTGCTGTGCAATTATTACGCAGAGCCGGAGCTGCTCTTCGATGTGCCCGCTCACTGCTTTATTCCCCAGCCTAAGGTCACCAGTGCCGTAGTTCGTCTGCGGATCCGCAAGGAGCCTCCGGCGGATATTTTGGATGAGACCATGTTCTTCCGCACTGTCCGAGCAGCCTTTGCCCAACGGCGGAAGACACTGCTCAATTGTCTGTCTGCAGGCTTCGGAGAATTCAACAAGGCAGAGCTGACCCAAATCATGGAGAGCTGCGGCCTTGCTCCAAGCATCCGTGGCGAGACCCTGAGCATCCCCCAATTCGCCCAACTGTCCAACGCCATCCTAAAGGCGAAGGAAGGATAAGCGAAGGATTCCGATTTATCGCACAGTTTGATTTACCCCTTCGTAGGGGCGCGCATTGCGCGTCCGGTTCATGGAGTAACGCCATGAACACAAAAACCACCGAAATTGATGTAGTTTCTCCAAAAAACGAAACATTTTTCACACCCACCAATTCTTGGTGGTTGTCGGACGCGCAATGCGCGCCCCTACGCAGCGGTGAACGAAGCAGCGCGACAAATCGGAATTTGAAGGTGTGTTTGGTTTGGGGGAATTTGATTGTGAGTAGAGAGAAAGGAGAAGGAAGGATGTTTCGAAGCATTTTAATTGATATTGATGATACCCTGCTGGATTTTGGGAAAGCGGAGCGGGCAGCGATTTCTAAGGCATACCGGGATTACGGCATTGAGCCCAGTGAGAAGAATCTTGCTCGCTACAGCGAAATCAACACGGCGCAATGGGAGGCTATGGAGAAGGGCTTGCTCAGTCGGGATCAAGTGCTCCTGCGTCGCCATGAGCTGTTTTTTGCAGAGCTGGGTGTGGAGATCCCTATTCAGGAATTCGAGGATCGCTACCGTGGCTATTTGGGCGTGGGGCATTACTTCATGGAAGGGGCAGAGGAGCTGCTGGAATATCTCTTCCCCAAATATGATCTGTATATTGCCTCCAACGGTGTGGCAGAGACCCAGTATTCCCGTATGGAAAGCGCGAGGATCGGGAAGTATTTCAAGAATGTGTTTATCTCCGAGACCACCGGCTCCCATAAGCCTGAGAGGGCTTATTTTGACTACTGCTTTGCTCGTATGGAGGATTTCGATCCGTCAATGACCCTGATCATCGGCGATAGCCTGACCAGTGATATCCGTGGGGGCAGAGATGCAGGGATCAAGACCTGCTGGTATAATCCCAAGGGAAAACCCGGCAGGGCGGATATTGTTCCGGACTATGAAATTCGCTCTTTAGAGGAGCTAAAAAGCCTGCTTTAAAAATTTTTTAAAAAATTTCAAAAAAGTACTTGACATTTTTGAATTTCTGCATATAATTATATATGCGCTCAGCGCTAAGGCATTTAGGGGGTTTGTGTAAAGGTAGCACACCGGACTCTGACTCCGTTTGTGAGGGTTCGAATCCTTCACCCCCTGCCATCAAAAAACCCTTTTGTCGAATGACAAAAGGGTTTTTTTGAGTGATGCGTTCCTTACGGAACATGATGCGCACTTCGTGGGTGATGCAGGCTCCGCCTGTGATGCACGCCTTCGGCGCGTGGGTGGAACGCATTGCATCACTTCTCACAGCGTAGCTGCATCACTTCTCACTTATGAAAATCTACTTCTGTGTGTTATGCTTCGTCCATTGGGCAAAAGGGTTTTTTTGAGTGATGCGTTCCTTACGGAACATGATGCGCACTTCGTGGGTGATGCAGGCTCCGCCTGTGATGCACGCCTTCGGCGCGTGGG
>JAGBGB010000220.1 GCA_017936205.1 Oscillospiraceae bacterium | reverse complement strand
TTCATTTTCGTAGATCAAAGTGTTCCTTAAATCCAGCTTAGCAGAAAATTTCATTTTCTGATATAGTTTCTGCACATCTGGATAATTCTCGTAAATTTCTGACCCCATTTTCTGGTAAAAAGAGGTTTCATCCGGGAATAATACGCCTACACGCATACGACCCCTCCTGTATTCATCAAAAATTCTTTGACCCACCCCAGTAGCAAAACTACCGGGGTGAGACCAAAATCATAACCTATCCTTTTTTCTCCTCCAGTTTGACACGGATATGCTCAGCCATGTCTGTTACTGTAGAATAAGTAAACATATCGGAGATATTCAAAATATCTTCATAACGCTCATTGAGAATCTTTAGAACCTCAGAAGCTATGATGGAGTCACCACCCATGGCATTAAAGTTCTCAAAAATATCGATCTCTGTCAGATCCAAAACTGCAGCATAGATCAAGGCAACTTCCTTCTCGATAGAAGTGTATTCATTGGCATCCTTGCCAAGAATGACAAGCTCGTCAGGATTGAAGCTACGACCACCTTGACCGGACTCCTTGTCGCTATTCTTAGACAAATACCGATTCAATTCACGTCGAATAGGTGTCGACAACGCAAAGGGCAGCATATCTGCGGCAAACTTCAGGAATTCCATACTAAGCTCACCGGGGATAATGTTGCTAATATCATGCCGCATGACAAAGTCGAAGGCAATGAGCCCCTTCTTCGTGGTTAAGGATCTAAACAATGTCATTTCATCACTGACACCGTAATCCACAGCCATACCGGTCTCGCTCCAACCGGGCCAATTAATGGTCTTGGCGTCTACTCCGTGATTCTTTAAGTAATCACCATATGCATCAAGGAAAGCATTTGCAGCAGTATAATCGCCCTGTCCGGAGCCGCCAAAGGCCGACTGCATGGAAGAGAAGAGAATCATAAAGTCCGGTTTATTATCGGAAAGCAGATCCCACAGGAGAGAAATGCCCCGAACCTTCGGATCAATAACTTCATTAAAGGTGTCAACTGACTTATTATAAAGGAAGCCATCCCCTGCAACGCCGGCACAGTGAACGATACCACGAACGGTACCATAGTCGGATCTGAGATCTGTGATCACCAGGGACATTGCCTCCCTGTCACAAACATCCACGCTCTTGACGAGAACCTTTGCACCAAGCGCCTCCATTTCGCGAATCGCAAGGATCTTCCCAATCATTTTCTTATTGCGGTTCTTCTCAATGAAGCCATCCCATTTTTCACGGGCAGGCAGTCCCTGTCTGGAAAGGAGGCATAAGGTTCCGGCTCCGGTTTCAGCAAGGTATTTTCCGATTTCAAGACCTAATCCGCCGGTACCACCGGTAATCAGGTACACACCGTCCTTCCGAGGTGCGATATAGTGCTCTTCCAATTCTGTAACATTCTGTAGTTCGAGCACCTCCTCATAAACACTTCCCTTTCGGAGTGCAACGATCAAGGGTGCCGCTTCAGCAGAAAACAATCGGAGAATGTCCTCTGCCTTTTCGTCATCACCGATATCAATACACCGGAAGCTACAATTCGTATACTCCTGCACTAATGTCTTGACAAGAGCTAAGGCAGAGCGATTCCATGGTTTAACAGTTTCCCTATCATGAATGGAATAGGCATGATCGGTAACAACACAGAACTCTGTCTTGCCGCTGATGTGTCTGAGCATAGCCTTGGTGAAGAAGAACAGGCTATATAGTCCACGTCTCAGTTCTTCATCGTACTGATCATATTTGATATTCTCATGCTCTGTGTTTACAGCTGCAAAGTGGAATACATAATCCAGAGTCTTCAAACCAAGCTGACTGAATAGCCAGTCATAACTATTCTCATCACCACTAATTGCGAAATGATCCTCATCCAAACGGGTACAGCATTCTGCAAAGCTGACATAATACGGCTTCACACCTTCGGGAAGTCCGGCTGCAAAGGAAGCAGCAAGGTTAGAACGATCTTCAAAGATCAAGGCATTCCCGGATAGATCGGACACCGTTTCACCATTGTGCAAATCATGAGTAAGCTTACGCATTCTGACACCGTAATAGGTGTTGGCTACATAGCTGTTAAACTTTCCGACCTTCTTCGTAGTGTACTCTTCAATTTCGGCCAGGATCTTTCCGGTAGGATCTGCAAGAGTCACTCGGAAGCTCATGGTTTCAGACCCATTACCACCGGATATCTTCACAAGCCTGCTAAAGAATCTCTGGGGCAGCTTGTCATAAATCTTTAAGTTGCGATAAGAGAGCGGCAAATACATTTCCCGATTGATATAAACCTGAAGGGGAATATTCAGGGCGGCATCTGCCATGCTGGGATGATAATGATATTTGTTCAGATCATTCTTGAAGCGATCATTGAGTTTGATTTCGCTCTGCAGAATGTCACCATTTCGATAGATATGTTCTACACAATGCCATCTGGGTCCCATATAAACGAGCTCATCTGTTTCGTCCTCGGGGATCTCAATAACGATCTCTGTTCCATCATCGGCATAATCAGCAACACGGAATTCATCTACAGGTATGTCGGTATGAACACCGGCCTCGCCCTCGGAATGAATGATCCATGAGTCGTCATCCTCAGTCTGCTTGGAAGCAACGGTAAAGCGAACGCCGTTTTCCTGCTTCTTCAGGATAATATGTGCTTCCTTAGGCTCTTCCCCTACAACAAGAGGCTGAATGAATGTCATGGACTTGATCTGGATTTGATCAGTATTAAAATATGCCTCACAAACAGCCTTAACAAACTCAATATAAGCCGTGCCGGGAACAATATTGCTGCCCATGATCTTATGCTCCTGAACGAACCAATGCTTAGACAAATCAAACTTTGCAAGGAATACAGTCTCGTTCATAGAGTCAGAAAGCTTACGTTCCACAATAGGATGTAGCTTCTCGCTTTCGCTGGTCCCCTGCTGGTCGGAAAGCTCAGATACCTTGGGATCTGCCCAGCACACGATGCGATCAAAACGATAAGTAGGTAGAGATACTTTATTGTGGATCTCCCCTTTATAAAGGATGCTCCACTCAACACCTGCTCCCTTCGCATATGCTTCTGCAAGAGCTCTGAGGTTTGAAGGATCCTCGAATTGGCTTCCTTCCAGAGACTGGAGCAATTCTTGGGCACGAGAAGACAAGCTGCGAAGCTCCTTCTCTGTTAATTCACCATCACCACGGTTCTGGTATTTCTCAGAAACGATTCGATGCTTCCCGATAAACGCATTTTCTATAGAATCGGTGCTGAAATCCTGCTCAACTACCTTCTCCAAAGTAATACGCAGCTCCTCCAAAGAGGAAGCAACCACAGCTAAACGACAACTATAGTGTCCACGTCCAACATTGGCAGTATAACATACATCGCCAAAGTCCAAGTCAGAGTTCCGAGAAAGGAAACTGCAGTACTCTCTGATCAAGCTCCGGAGGGAGGATTCCGTTCTACCTGAGAAGGAAATGATCTGATTGGGCTTAGAGGGGGAGGATGCTTCGGCAGGAGCCGGTGCTTCCTGCACAACCATATGACAATTGGTACCACTGAAGCCAAAGGCATTGATGCCGGCTCTTCTGGGCTTTTCACCGCTTACCCAAGGAGTTGGACGGTCAACCACATAGACAGGAGAATTCAAGAAATCAATGTTCTGATTCGGTTCCTCAAAGTTAATGCTGGGAGGCAGCATCTGATTCTGTAAGGCAAGACTGACCTTCATCAAGCTTGCACAACCGGAAGCTGCAACCAAGTGACCAACATTGGTTTTTACGGACCCTATGCCGCAGAACTGCTTTCTGTTGGTCTGCTTTGCAAATGCATTCGTCAAACCAATGATCTCAATGGGGTCACCTAAAAGAGTACCTGTTCCGTGAGCCTCAACATAGTCAATTGACTCACCACTCACACCTGCTCGCTTCCATGCGTCCAGAATTACAGCCTCCTGAGCAAGAGGATTGGGAGCGGTGATACCGTTGGAAGCGCCGTCATTATTGATAGAGCTACCCTTGATTACTGCGTACACATGGTCATGATCCTTCTGCGCAGCCTCAAAAGGCTTAAGCATAAAGGCTACAACACCCTCGCCAAAAACAGAACCGCTGCACTTTTTATCAAAGGTACGGACCTGATTGTCATCCGAGGTTACTGCACCGATGGTACCGGAATTCTCATTCGTTTTATTATTATTCTTATCGTCCCCATCAACCATGTTACCACCGGCGCCGATAGACAAGCCACCTGCGATAGCCATGTCGCATTCGTGATTCCGCAATGCATTGCATGCTTCATGTACGGCAACTAAGCCGGACGAGCAAGCAGTGTCGATCACCATTGTAGGTCCACGGAGGTTAAAAGCATAGCTGACACGGCTGGCGAGCAGACCCTCCCAAGTACCGGTAACCTTCATGGGATCCGGAGCTGTGATCTGCTTGTAGAACATGGAATTCGAGTAATCCTTACCTACAAATACACCGGTCAGGGTATCACGGATCGTACTTCCACTGTAGCCCGCATCTTCTATTGCAGCCCATGCAAGCTCCATAAATACGCGCTGTCCGGGTTCAATGTATCTGGCCTCACGAGGGGAAATATTGAAGAAATCAGCATCAAACTTATCGTTATCAGGGATGTAGCCACCAATAAAGCTCTCTAAGTTTTTTGCTTCAGGGAAGGACATCATTTCAATGAATTCACCATAATGAGGATTCTCCAGAACTTCCTCAAAACGCAGCTTATCCGCGGGCTTGCTTACAAAGCAACTTCTGCCATGAATAATATTGTCCCAGAATTCCTCCTTAGATCCGGACATAGGCAGTCGACATGCCATACCGATAATAGCAATATCCCCAACCTTGCCTGCTGAAGCATTCTGGATTTCTTTTAGCAGAGCAACCGCTTCATCCTGTTTGATCAGCCCCTTGCTCAACTGCGTTAATATAAACTTCTTTACTTGATTCATCTCTTGCACCTGCTCTCATTATACAAGATTTTCTATATCTTCCAGACTCAGATCACCGTTCATAAACTGCTGAACCAG
>JAGBGB010000219.1 GCA_017936205.1 Oscillospiraceae bacterium | reverse complement strand
TATTATGCCGCTGGTAAGCGGCATGGCGGCAAAGCCGCCAAGAAATGCCGTGTAATACTGTTCTTGCCGCCATAGGCGGTGCAGGATATTCATCCTGCAATAAAATGGTTTTCAAACCATTTTATCAAGAAACAGTATTATGACATAAGGGTTTCGATCCAGCGTTGGAGGATGGTAGCGGTTTGGGCTCTGGTGGCGGAGCCTTGAGGCTTGAGGTAGGAAAGGCCCTCAGACTGTATGCCATTGATCAGTCCATAGGATACAGCCCAAGCCATAGGCTCCTGTGCGTAGGCGCTGACCTGCTCCCCATCGGAGAAGGCTTTCAGATCCCCTGCGCTTCCCATATCCATGCCTTGGGACTTACAGTAGCGGTACAGAATGGTCGCCAGCTGCTCCCGTGTGATATTGCCCTTGGGGTTGAAGCGGTTCTCCCCCACTCCGCTTACAAGGCCGCTTTCCGCTGCCCAAGCAACGGCTTTCTCATACCATTCCCCTGCGGGAACATCTGTGAAGCTGCTGCTTCCTGCCGTGGGGTTCTCGGCATATCGCCAGAGAACGGTGACAAGCATGGCACGGTTCATGGTTCCCTCCGGTGCAAAGCGATCCTCGCTGACACCTTGGAACAAGCCCTTCTTCAGAACAAAATCCACTCCCTCATGCGCCCAATTCCCTACAGCAGGGGCATCGGTGAAGGCTGCCGAAGGGCAATCCTTGCAGCTCGATCCCGTAGACGGCAGGGTGACGGTCATGGTCAGATCGCAATTCTCACAGGCATAGACCTTTTCCCCTGTTTGGGTAGCTGTAGGTTCCTTCGTAATGGTTCCCTGATCCCACACATGACCTTTTGCGGCGGTGTAGCTGCCCTCATAGCTGCTGCCACAGTGGCAGCGGAAGAGACTGTAGCCACCTTGGGTGCAGGTGGGAGGAACTTGCGTCTCAGAATAGCTGTGTCCCTTGGCAGGGAGCTGTTCCTCGTAGCTGTGACCACAGTGCTTGCAGGTATACTGCATAATGCCGCTTTGGGTGCAATCGGGCTCCTTTGTAATCTGAGCGCTATAGCTGTGGCTGCAGTCTACGGTAGGCTTCTGCCCATACCAGCGGTTCATGTCTACATTGCCGTTGATCCCCTTTACAGTGCCCTTATCGGTATACTGCCACATGGAATAAGGCTTACTGTAGCCGGTTTCCGCCGCATAACGAGCCACCCAGCGATCCCACTTGTCGTACTGTGGGGAGCTGAGGTAGTTTGTCCACCAGTAGGTGTTGGCATAAATGCCGGGGGTGTAGCCTGCTGATTTGATCATATCGCAGAAGCCTGTTGCATTCTTCAGGATCTGCTCCGGGGTGCAGCCTTCTGAAATCTTCTGATCCTCCAGATCCAGATACACAGGCATAGAAGGAGAATAGCCCTTCAGCAGTCGCAGCACATGGCGAGCCTCACTGCGGGCCTGCTCCTCATTGGTGGCATAGGAGTATATGTACACGCCGAAGGGGATCTTCAGTCGAGTACAGGCTGCCACATTGGCTTGCCACTGGCGGTCGTCCTGAGCGGTTGTGTCGCTGCCGTAGCCGCAGCGGAGAATGGCAAAGTCGATCTGAGTGGCAACAGTGTCCCAATCAATTTCGCCCTGATGGTGGCTTACATCGATCCCGTAAGCCGTAGGTATAAGAGTTGCGGCTTCCGCCTGCCCTAGCAGGGGCAGAAGCAGCGCCGCAATCAAAATCATAATCATGAATTTCTTTTGCATGGGTTTCGTTCCTTTGTTTTGCGTTTATTCAAATAGCTGTCGGGTCTGCTGTGCATTGCGGCGGATCTCCGCTTGCAGAGCCTCCAAGTTGGGGAAGCTTCGCTCCTCCCGTAAGTAGGCGTATAGCTCCAAGGACAGCTCCTTGCCGTACAGATCCCCCTCAAAGTCGAGGATCCACGGCTCTATGGTAATATGGCTCCCACCTACGGTAGGGCGGGTCCCGATGTTCAGAACAGCAGGGTAGCTCTGTCCCTCTACCCTCGCTTTGGCGGCATAGACACCCTTTTTCGGCAACAAACGATCCCTATCAGGCAACAGGTTGGCTGTGGGAACCCCTATGGTTCTGCCGATCCTGCGACCTGCCACGACCGTTCCCGTCAGCAGATGGGGATGTCCCAGCAGGCGAACCGCGGCCTCCATCTGACCTTCCTGCAACAGGTTACGGATCCGAGTGGAGGATACCACTGCTCCCTCAAGGCTGACCTGTGGGATACAGTCGCAGCCAATGCCTCGTTCTGTGCAATACGCCTTCAGCTTCTGTGCAGTTCCCTCACCCCTTGCACCGAAGCGGAAATCATAGCCACAAACTAAATGGATCGCAGCATAGTCTCCCAGCAGAGTCTGCTCCACAAAGTCCTGCCAGGGCTGCTGCATCCGCTGGCGATCAAAGTGAAGCACCAGAAGCTCCTGAATTCCGTACAGACTGCTTACAAGTCGCTCCCTTTCTCTGAGGGTATTCAGCAGGAGCATGGGCTCCTGCTTCACCAGTTCGTCCGGGTGGACATCAAAGGTCAGAGCCGAAGCCTGTGCTCCATATTGTGCCGCAAGCTCTCTCGTCCGCTGCAGCAGGGCTCCGTGTCCCAAATGGACACCATCAAAGAAGCCCAAGGCTATGACTCGTTTCTTCATGGTCACACCTCAAATCAGAAAAAGCTTTTTACCGTGCACAGACGACTATCCCGCATCTCGCACAGGGCAAGAAAGTCACCATTCTGTCCGTAGACCCGATAACGTCCCTGCCCACCATAGGTAAAGGACGCACCGTTACGGACACATTTTTCCTGTGCCGGGCTAAGAGTCAGTGCCGGAAACTGAGAAAACAGACTGTCTACAGGAAGTAACAGACCTTCAGGCTCCGCAGCAGAAATAATATGCTCCAAAGAGAAGCTCTGCTCCACAGCATAGCTGCCTGCCTTAACTCGTCTCAGAGCCGTCATACAAGCTCCGCAACCCAGAGCCTGACCGATATCATGGCAGAGGGTACGGATATAGGTCCCCTTAGAGCAATGGACCAGCAGCTCCCATTCCTCTGAGGAGATCTGCTTACCCTTCAGAGAGAAGATGGTGATCTGACGGGGCTTCCGCTCCACTTCTTTCCCGGCTCTTGCCAGCTCGTAGAGCTTCTTGCCGCCGATCTTAATGGCAGAGTACATAGGAGGGATCTGTTGGAGCTCTCCTACGAAGTTGGACAGCACAACCTCCACGGCTTCTGCTGTACAGTGAACCGGCCGTTCCTCCAGAACGGTTCCCATGCTGTCCTGGGTATCTGTAACACAGCCCAGACGGAGACGGGCACAGTAGACCTTATCTGCATGTTCAAAGAACTCCACCGCTCTGGTAGCTCTGCCTACGAATACAGGCAGGACTCCTGTTGCCATGGGATCTAAGGTGCCCCCGTGTCCGATCCGCTTCTCATGGAACACCCCACGGAGCTTGGCTACCACATCCTGAGAGGTCCATTCCTGAGGCTTGTCTACGATCAGAATTCCGTTTGCCATTAGATCAGCCCCATTTCTCCCAAAACTCTGAGGATCTCTCTCTTGGCATCCTCAATGGTTCCGGGAACCGTAGCTCCGGCGGCAGCCTTATGGCCGCCACCGCCCAGCCTGCCGCAGATCGCAGAGGCATCATAGTCAGGGGAGCTGCGGACAGACAGCTTGCCGCCCTCCGGCTCCTGTCGGATCATAATTCCGATCTCTACACCCTCGATCTCTCGCCCAAAGCCGGAAATATCGTCAATATCATCCTGATTCAGAGCCAACTCCTTGCGGATGCTGTCGGGAATCGTGCTCACTGCCACCTTGCCCTCTGCGTAGAATTCCGTGGTATTGGCAAGGAACCCGTCTAACTTCAATCTGGCAGGTCGCTTGGTCATGAAGAAGATGCGATTGATGCTGAAGGTATCGGCTCCGCAGTTCTTACAGGCTGCAGCAGCCATGAGGGTATTTGCAGTGGTGTTGCTGTAGCGGAAGCAGCCTGTATCGGTAGAAATTGCCAGATACACTGCCTCTCCCATAGCCTTATCCGGCTCCACACCCAACCGCCTCAGCAGATCCAGAATGATCTCTCCACAAGCTGCCGCATCGGGATCTACGAAGCCCCTCTGTGCAAAGCCGCTGTTCCGTCCGTGGTGGTCGATCAGCAGCTCGATCCGATCCGCTTCCTCCACGGCATTGAGAGGAAGGAGCCCTTCTACCGCAATGTCCACGGATACAAGGGTTCCGTTCTCAGGAATGTTCTCCACGGTCAAACCCTCTAAGAAGGGGCGAAGCTTGGGGGTAAACTGGGGATTCTCAAGGATCCAAGACTCCTTCCCCAGAGACCGAAGACCACGGCACAGTGCCACGGCACAGCCGGTGGTATCTCCGTCCGGTCTGCGGTGAGTCAGGATCACGAAGCGATCCCCTTCCTTCAGGAATTGTGCTACCTCATTCAGTGTCAGCTGCTTCATCATCGTCCTCCGGAATATCCAGCTTGGAAAGGATGTCTAAGATCCGTGCGCCGTAGGTAATGGAGTCATCTGCCTGCCACTGGAGCTCAGGAGTATAGCGCAGCTGCAGAGCACTGCCCAGAGCTCGACGGAGATAGCCGGAGGAGGACTTCAGTCCTGCCAGAGCTTCCTTGGTACACTCCTTATCAAAAACAGAAACATAAACCTTTGCCCAGCGCAGATCCGGAGTCGTCTCTACACGGGTGATGGAAAGCATAGTCTTGTGAACACGGGGATCCTTCAGCTCACGGAGCAGCTCTGACAGCTCACGCTGGATCTCCTCGTTGATCCGACCAATTCGATTGGATGCCATAATGAACCTCCTTCTTCGGAAAATGCGGGAGAGGATATGTCCCCTCCCGCATTGTTTAGTATATCAAATTCTTCTCTATGCAGCAAGGCACAAAATCTGCCTTACCGCCCACAAAATGCTTAGCGAGGAATTTCCTCCATAACGAAGCATTCGAAAATGTCGCCTTCTTTAATATCGTTGAACTTCTCGATGGACATGCCGCACTCGTAGTTGGCTGCAACCTCCTTCACGGAGTCCTTGAAGCGCTGCAGGGAGCCCAGCTTGCCTTCATAGATCACGATATTGTCACGGAGCACACGAACCTGTGCATCACGGGTGATCTTGCCGTCCTTCACATAGCAGCCTGCAATGGTACCGATGGCAGAAACCTTATAGGTCTGGCGAACCTCGGCATGGCCGATGATGGCTTCACGGTACTTGGGTGCCAGCATGCCCTTCATAGCAGCCTCGATCTCCTCGATGGCATCGTAGATCACTCGGTACATCCGCATATCTACACTGGCGCGCTGTGCAGAAACCGTTGCAGCAGGATCGGGACGAACATTGAAGCCGATGATGATGGCATTGGAGGTAGAAGCCAGCAGGATGTCGGATTCGTTAATGGCACCGACTGCGGCATGGATCACACGGACACGAACCTCTTCGTTAGCCAGCTTCTCCAAGCTTGCCTTCACAGCCTCGGCAGAGCCCTGAACATCGGCCTTAACGATCAGGTTCAGCTCCTTCATTTCGCCCTCCTGCATCTTTGCAAAGAGGTTATCCAGAGTGACCTTGCTCTGGAGCTTTGCAGCAGCATCCTTCTCTGCCTGCTTACGCTGCTCTACCAGCTGACGAGCCATACGCTCATCTGCAACTGCATTGAACTCATCGCCGGGGGCGGGAGTCTCTGCAAGACCGGTGATCTCAACAGGAATAGAGGGGCCGGCTTCTGTAATGGTTCTGCCCTTATCGTCGGTCATCACACGGACATGGCCTACAGCCGTACCGGCAATGATCACATCGCCCTTATGCAGGGTGCCGTTCTGCACCAGCAGAGTGGCAATGGGGCCACGGGTCTTATCCAGACGGGACTCAATGACCGTACCCTTGGCAGCACGGTTGGGATTGGCCTTCAGCTCCTGCATTTCTGCAGTCAGGATGACCATCTCCAGCAGGTTGTCGATGCCCATTCCGGTCTTGGCGGAAATGGGGCAGATGATGGTATCGCCACCCCACTCCTCGGGGATCAGCTCATACTCGGTCAGCTGCTGCATGATCTTATCGGGAGAGGTTCCATGCTTATCCATCTTGTTCACAGCAACAATGATGGGAATATTTGCAGCCTTAGCATGGTTGATCGCCTCAACGGTCTGGGGCATAATGCCGTCATCCGCTGCAACCACCAGAATGGCAATATCCGTACACATAGCGCCACGAGCACGCATGGAGGTAAAAGCAGCGTGTCCCGGAGTATCCAAGAAGGTAATGGGGCTGCCGTTGATCTGCACGGTATATGCACCGATATGCTGAGTAATGCCGCCTGCCTCACCGGAGGCAACATTGGTCTTCCGCACGGCATCCAGCAGACTGGTCTTACCATGGTCAACATGTCCCATAACAACAACGACAGGACTTCTGCCGACCAGCTCCTCCTCTGTATCCACATGGTCGTCAATGAGTCGTTCCTCAATGGTCACAACGATCTCTCGTTCTACCTTGCAGCCTAACTCTGTTGCTACGAACTCTGCGGTATCGAAGTCGATGTTCTGGTTTACGCTTGCCATAACACCGTTCTTGATCAGAACCTTGATCAGCTCAGCGGCGGTCTTCTTCATACGGGAAGCCAGCTCGCCAACAGTGATCTCATCAGGGATCTTAACGGTAAGAGGTGTCTTCTTAATGATCTCAAGCTGCAGGCGGCGGAGCTTCTCCTGCTCCTCGTTGCGACGCTTGTTGCCGGGGCCTGCCTTCTTGTCCTGCTTTTTCTTGTTCTTGTTGCCGATTTTCTGCTTGCCGCCGGAGAAATTCTGCATCCGTTCGGATACCATATCGTCCACACGGTCATCAAAGCGATCTGCATTGACGGTTACAGCCTTGGTGTCTACCACACGGCGTTCCCGCTTGCGCTGCTCCTCCTTGGGCTTGGCGGGAGCCTCTGCAGGCTTGCCTTCCTTCGTAGGCTTTTCGCCGGGCTTATCAGCATGCTTCTCATCCTTCTTAGGAGCGGACTTTTCCCCGGTCTTTTCTGCAGACTTCTCCACAGGCTTCTCTGCTGCCTTAGCAGGAGCAGAAGCTGCCAGAGCCTCCTGCAGGGATTCTACCTGATGCTGCTGGGTAATGTGGTCAAACAGTGCATTGAGCTGCTCATCAGACAGAACCTGTGCATTGCTTCTGGGCTTATCAAAATACTTCCCCACGATCTCTGCGATCTCCTTGGGCTGCATTCCAAAATCAGCAGCGACTTCCTTAACTCTTAACTTGATCAAACTCATAAAGCCACCTCCGTATTACTTTTTCCCATGACGGACATTGAATCGATGTGCCTTCTCTTCCGCTCTGCGCTGTTCCACTCGCTTAACTCGCACATCTAAGTCCTCTAACAGCTTCTCATATTTCTCCGGTTGACCCAGGGTCTTTACAAACGCCTGTGCCAAACGCACATCCGTAATTGCTGCAATGGCGCAGCTCGTGGTGCCCAAGGCATCTCCCAACTCGTCCTTGCCGAAAGGTACGGTAACGATGGGCTGTGCCGTGCCCGCTACAAAGCTCTTGGCCCTGCGCAGTGTGTGGCTGCCTGCATCGGAGGCAAGGATCACCAGTCTGGCTCGACCGGCTCTGGTCTGTGCTCCTACGGTTTCTTCACCGTATACGATGTTGCCGCCCTTCCGAGAGATGGACAGCAAACCTATGCTTCGATTATGCTCCATTCGTATGCTCCTCCATCTGTAATTGTAAGCTGTCGTATATTTCTTGGGGGATTTCCAGATCAAAGGCTCGGGAAATGGCCTTTGCCTTGATCGCCCGCTTTAAACACTGGGCATTGGGACACAGGTATGCGCCGCGACCCGGTGCCTTCCCCTTACAATCCAGAGAAACCGTCCCCTCAGGGCTGCGGACAATGCGGATCAATTCCCGCTTAGGGCGCATTTCTCGGCAGCCCAAGCATTGCCGCAGGGGTATTTTCTTCTGCATGACGCATTCCTCCCTTCTACCAATGATCCTTTGTTCTTATTCCTCTTCAGGGATCTGTGCCTCGATGGTCTCTTCCTTGGGTGCTTCCTCTGCAGCATTGGCCTGAGACTCGGGCTTGATGTCGATCTTGCACTTAGTCAGGTTTGCAGCCAAGCGGGCATTCTGACCTGCCTTACCAATGGCAAGAGAAAGCTGATCATCAGGAACGATGACACGGCATTCCTTGGTGCCGGGGGTCTGGGTCACAGAGATCACATCTGCAGGAGCCAAAGCAGAGGCTACGAAGGTGCAAATGTCCTCGGACCATGCTACGATATCCATCTTCTCTCCACGCAGAGCATTGACAACCGCAGCTACACGAGAGCTGCGGGCACCAACGCAGGCACCAACGGGATCAATGTTCTCTTCTGTGGCATAAACTGCCAGCTTGGTGCGGTCCCCTGCCTCACGGGCAATGGCACGGATCTCTACCAGACCATCCTGGATCTCGGGAACCTCAATGCTGAACAGGTGCTGCACCATATTGGGATGGGTTCTGGAAACACAGACCTGAGAACGACGGCTGCCACGACGGACTTCCTTCACGCAGACCATGACCTGATCACCGATCTCGAATTCCTCATAATCGCCGGGGAGCTGATCTGCCTTAGACAGCCAGACGTTGGTGCCATCGGGACCCTCACCGCCCAAACGGAGGGTCATATCGCCGCTTTCCGGATTCTTGTGGGTCAGGACAGTCCAGACCACCTCATGCTCCTTGGAAGCGAACTTCCGATAGAGCTTGTCACCCTCGGCTGCACGGAGCTCCTGAATAATGACCTGACGGGCATTCTGAGCAGCCACTCTGCCAAAGTTCTGGGTATCCACCATTTCTACCTTCACGAAGTCTCCCAAGCCGACTCTCTTGTCGATCTGACGGGCCTTCTCCAAGGAGATCTCGGTAGTGGGAGTCTTAACGGTCTCGACGACCTTCTTGCGCAGGTAGATGCGTGCGGGGGACTTCTCAATGTCTACGCAAATCTCAGCTGCATCTACATTATACTCCTTCTTGTATGCAAGGGACAGAGCCTTCTCCAGACTCTTGAGGATATCCTCCATGGGAATGTCCCGTTCCTTCACAAAGGCTTGCAGAGCACCCAGGAAATCTTCTTTCTTCTCGTTCTTCTTCATTGTATATTCTCCTCAATTCTTAGAAATGATGGGGTCAAAATTCCACACGCAGACGAACCAGTGCGATTTCCGCCTTCTCGAAGCGGAGCTGCCGATTGCCGTATGTCAGGGTCACATCGCCGTTGTCATAGCCTGCCAGAACACCGGGGAACTCCTTGGCTCCGTCCTTAGGTCGGTAGAGCTTGACCAGTACCGCCGCACCCATATAGCGTTCAAAATCAGAAGGCCGCTTCAGCACTCGCTCCAAGCCTGCGGAGCAGACCTCAAAACGATAGCTCTCGGGAATCGGATCCTTCTCATCCAGCACAGGATCCACCGCACGAGAAACCGCCTCGCAATCATCGATATCCACGCCGCCCTCCTTGTCGATGTAGAGCCGCAGGAACCACTCACCACCCTCACGGACATACTCTACATCCCAGAGAGAACAGCCGCATGCCTGCACGATGGGTTCGGAAAACTGCCATACCTGTTCACTGATCTTCATAACAGCACCCTTTCTTCAACACAAAAGAGAGGAGCGAGCTCCTCTCTTTAGTAGTTGATACTATAGATTACCTTGATTATATCACTGTTTTTCCCGAATTGCAAGCATTTTTTGAAGCTTTTTCGGGTTTTCGTATTTCTTTTTTAATTTTTACGATTTCCTCTGTCTTTTTTCCATGGAGTGTGATATAATGGTGACACAAAATTGATCCACACGGTAATAAGGAGGTCCCCATGCGAACCGAAATTAAAACAGCCTTCCTGAAAAAGATCCCCTTCGTTCTCCTTATCTATGTATTCGGCAGCATCTTCTGCCGCTATTATCAGTTGGAGCATGAGCTGCTGTACGACGGCAGTCTGGTAGAGGGTGCCTTTATGCACAGAACCCTTCTGATCTTGACGGTCACCTTCCTGTTGGGCTTTGGCATTACAACCTACTGCCTGAAGAAGCTCCGGACTCACAGAGCCTGCTTCTCCTCCCATCCCCTGCCCATAATCCTTCAGGCTGCCGCTGCTGCCGCCCTCATCTGTGGCAATGTGATGCAGCTCCTTTCCGGTCGTGAGCCTGCCTCTGTGTACACCATGGTTTCTGTGGCACTGGTAGGTGTTCTGCCCTATTTGGGCATTGCTTCCGGCATCTGCATTCTCGCCTTCGCCCTCCTGGTGAAGGACGGGAAGAAGCCCTCTCCCCTGCTGTATATGCTGACCAGCGTTTATCTGGTAGTTCGGCTGATCGTCTGCTTCCAGGAATGGAACACCGACCCCTCCATCCACGACTATGCCTACGAGCTCTTAGCTGCCATCTGCTGTATGCTTGGCTGCTTCCAGATCTCCGGCTTCGGCTTCGACAAGGGCAAGCGGCGCATCGCCACCTTCTGGTGCCTGTGTGCGGTATTCTTCTGCTCCATCTCCATTGCGGATCTGCTGGGGAACACCTCCGAGCTGTTCATTAACGCAGGCTTGCTCCTGCTCATGCTGACCCACGGTCTGCAGCTCCTCTATGCAAACGAAGATATCGAAGAAGAACTCCCCCAGAGCCCCGCAGCAGAGGGTGCTGCCACAGAAGAAGCCACCAAACTTCCCGAAGAATGATCCCATATGTAAAAACACCGGGGCTGTCTCACACAAGCAAAGTGAGACAGCCTCTGCCACATCCCATCACCAAATTCCGATTTTCCGCACCATTCGTAGGGGCGCGCATTGCGCGTCCGGTTCATGAC
>JAGBGB010000218.1 GCA_017936205.1 Oscillospiraceae bacterium | reverse complement strand
GCCGTTCCGCCATGAACCGGACGCGCAATGCGCGCCCCTACGAAGGGGTAAATCAAACTGTTCCATAAATCGGAATTTTAAATTAGGTATGGGATATGAATACAACAGCCTCCGGAAATCTCGGGAGGCTGTTGCTTTTTGATATTAGAGAACGGAAATGGTGAGCTTGGAGTTCTCTTCGGCAGTGTCACGGAGCATACGCAGGAGGCTGTCGTAGTAGCGGTCTCCTAAGGTCGCCAGCAGGGACGCCTCATCAAGCTCAATGGTCAGGGTAGTAGACAGACAGCTCAGACTATCGTGTAGAGCATCAAGATTCCGCCCGTAGGGGGCAGGGAGAAGCTGCTGGAATAGGTCGTGGAGACCGGTACGGTCTACGTTTGCCAGTCGGATGGTTTCCATGCTTATTCCTCCCCGTAGAGCAGGGTAAAGCTCTCGTAGTGATCTTCGGTATAGTAGATCAGACCGTCGTTGGAGAAGACGATCCGCTTTGCGCCACGACTGTTGGCGCCTAAAGTGTCGATATCGCACTCGGTATACTTCCGATCGGTAGGCAACAGCCCCTCATAATTGCCGAAACGGTCGCCACCAATGCACTTGCCGGGGGCGTAGGGCTCTAAGGAGCCGCCCTCCCAACCCAGAGCACGAGCTTCGGACTTGGTAATAAAGTTCTGAGGAAGCTTTCCATAGGTGTGGATATAGAGGGCAACATCCTCAGCGGTAGTATAGCTCCCATCTTCATCAATGGGGGAATATGCCTCCGAGAAGGTCTCTATGGGGAGCTCGTCTTCTTCGGTTTCTACGGGAGCGGTCTGGGTGGGATCGGTCACAAGAGGAAGGGGCTCCACAGGAACCTCTGTGGCGGCAGTGGTTGCCAGCTGGTCTTCGACCTTATGGAACAGATCCTCAGCATCTTCAGAAATGGACTCGAAGGTGTCGCCAAATTCGGGAAGAGTCTCCTGATTAGAGTTTACTTGGTCAAAAATATCCTGCGCCTTATCAGAAACGGAGGCGAAAACATTCTCAAGCTCCTGCAGGTCTTGATCAATTTCATTGGTTGATCCGCAGGCGCAGAGGGAGAGGATCAACAGCAGGGACAGAATCAGAGATAAGATTTTTTTCATCTTAGGAGTTATCCTTTCATGATTGGTTACAAGGGGACAGCACTTTCATCTGTGTGGGATGAGAGGCTGTTCCCCTTGCTGGTTTTTGATTATTCGGTTTTCCACTTTTGACAGCGGCGAGCCTTGGCCTTCCGCTTACGAACTTTGAAGAAGATCCACAGCAGGATCACCAGTGCAATGGCAATGATGGTCATGATCAAATAGATTGTGGTTGCAGTATCCGCAGTTTTGACCGTGAGCCACAGGGCATTCATGTACTGGGTGCTTTCCTGAGACAGGGCGCTGAAGTTGCTGCCTCGTGCCTTGGTGGCATCATCGGGGTACGCTACAGGACTCTCTGCCACCTCAGGATCCATAAATTCCAGAGAGGCTTCCTCCGGGGAGGAGTAGCCGATATATTCCAGATTTCCACCACAGATCTCCGGCTCCAGAAGGAAGTTGATGAAGATCTCAGCCTCCTCCTTGTGCTGGGCACCCTTGGGGATGCACAGGGCGTCTACGAAGAGATTATAGCCCTCTACAGGACGGTAGAACTCCAGATCCTCATTCTCTCCTGCCATAAGCAGATAGTCACCTGCATAGTAGGGAGCGATCCATGCCTCTGCACGCTGCATTTTGTCAAAGACCTGATCCATTACATAGCTCTGGACAACGGGCTTCTGCTCACGGAGCAGGGCAGCGGCTGCGTCCAGCTCTTCGGAGCTCTCTGTGTTCAGGCTATAACCCAAGCGAAGCTGTGCAATGGCAAAGGCATCACGGGGATTGTCAAACATCAGGATCTTGTTGGTATACTTTTCGTTCCACAGCAGATCCCAACTCTGAGCTGCTACATCCTCCTCAGCTACGAAGGCACTGTTATAAATAATGCCTACGCTGCCCCAGGTATAGGGGACGGAGTACAGATTCTCCGGGTCGTAGTCCGGGTTACGGAAATTCTCGTCAATATACTGATAATTAGGAATGTTGTCGAAGTTCAGGGGAAGGAGCATATCCTCCTCAATGAGCTTCTCTACCATGTAGTCCGAGGGGACAATGATATCAAAGGAGGAACCACCGGCAGTGAGCTTGGTGTACATGCTCTCGTTGCTGTCAAAGGTCATTTGATTGACCTTGATATGTGGATAGGCAGCCTCGAATTCTGCGATCACATCGATACAGCCATCGGTTCCGTCGGATAGGTACTGCCCCCAGTTGTAGAGATTGATGGTTACGATCTCTGCGGCATTGCTTCTCACAGGGAGCAGAGGCAGCAGAAGAAACATACACAGAAGGATAGAAAATACACGCTTGATCATTTTCCGAACCTCCTTCCCATAAGCTTACGGCGTCTGCTGTTATCCTTTGCCTGCAGCAGATTCATGGTGACCATGAGGATCAGCATTGCAAGGAAAATCAGGGTAAACAGAGCATAGACCTTGGGATGAATGGGCTTCTTAGTGTAGCTGTAGATCTCTACGGGCAGGGTGACGAAGCCGGAGCCGGTTACGAAGTAGGAGATGACGAAGTCATCCAGAGACATGGTAAATGCCATGAGCGCACCGGAAATGATACCGGGCATGATCTCGTGGAGGACGACCTTGAAGAAGGCCTGAACCGGAGTACAGCCCAGATCCAGAGCAGCTTCTGTTAAGTCAGGATCCATCTGGGACAGCTTGGGCATGACATTCAGGATCACATAGGGCAGGTTAAAGGTGATATGTGCGATCAGCAGAGTCCAGAAACCAAGAACCGCATTGATCCGCAGGAGAATTCCCACGAAGGCAAAGAGCAGAGCCAGTGATACACCGGTGACGATCTCAGGATTGGTCATGGGAATATTGGTCAGAGTCATGATCGCAGAGCGCAACCTTCCCTTGGACTTGTAAATGCCCAGAGATGCTACTGTACCCAGCACTGTGGCAGAAAGGGTAGACAGAACAGCGATGATCAGGGAGTTTGTCAGCAGGGAGACCAGCGCATCGTCACGGAACAGCTCCTTGTACTGGTTCAGGGTGAAGCCGCCGAAGACTGCCAGATCCTTCCCGGTACTGAAGGAGGCTACTGCCAAAATGATCATAGGGATATACAGGAAAACGAAAACCAGAATGGTGATAATACGGGTCGTGTGTCTCATACGGTCACCATTCCTTCCTCGTCGTCATCGGTGAAGCGGTTCATAATACCTACACAGACGAAGATCAGAACCATCAGCACCAGAGACAGAGCCGCACCTAAATTAGGGTTATAGGCACTTTTAAACTGCATCTCGATGACATCACCGATGAGAATGGTATCCGGGGAGCCCAGCTTCTGAGATATATAGAAGGTGGATACAGCAGGCACGAAGACCATGGTAATGCCGGAAACAATGCCGGGGACGGACAGCGGCAGAGTGACCTTGGTGAAGACCTGTCTGGAATTGCAGCCCAGATCCTGTGCGGCCTCTACCAGACGAGGGTCGATCTTCATGATAACAGTGTACAGAGGCAGGATCATATAGGGCAGGTAGTTATAGACCATGCCCAGGATCACAGCACCGTTATTGCGGATCAGGGGCAGAGGCTCCAGACCCAAACTGATGATCACATTGTTGATAATACCTGTGTCCTCCAGCAGGGC
>JAGBGB010000003.1 GCA_017936205.1 Oscillospiraceae bacterium | reverse complement strand
GTATCTCAGTGAGTTTTGCTATCGTTTTAATCGCAGATCCTTTGGCGGTGCGATTTTTGATCGACTTTTAGTTGCTGTCGTTGGTTGAGACTATATTTTGTATCTACCTTACTAAAGGTGATAGCCTAAATCGGAATTTGATGGGGTGGAGGAATTATTGCACACGTTGGAAGTGGAGCTTATGGTATTCTCCGTTCCATAGATTGTCTGTGGAGAGGGAAATGGTAAAGTGGTCCTCCGAGAAGGCACAATGTCCTTGGAACAGGATGGTTTCCGATGAAATCATCTGTGTTCCGGCCTTGATGGCATCCACATCCGTGCCGTAGCCGAAAAGGAGCTGAAATTCCTGCTGCGCCTCTCCGCTTCCCAGATAAGCCTTCCATTCCTTGCTTGCACCCACCTCAAAGCGAATCTCAGGGGTTTCACAGACCCAGTGAGAATTGGGGTAGTCAAAGGGTCTTGTGCCGGCATTTAGGTCACATGCACTGAAGCAAACTGCAATCAGAATCGGAAGCAGGAGCGGACACAGGATTTTGCGTATTCTGATCGATCTGAAGACTGACATGGAAGCGTCCCTCCTTTGTTATGTAAGATAAGTGGAACTTTTTCGGGCGCTATGGGGTCTTTTTGGAGGCTGCCTCCACAGCATTTAGGAAGGCTCTTGCATTGGTGGCATCATGGGGGAGCGTCAGGGTGATTCTGTCTTCGCCTACGGTGCCCACGCCTGCGGTGTGCAGCCGAATTTGCTTATCGCTGTCCGATGCTCGTTCTTCAAAAAGGAACAGAGGATCCGCACCGTTCCTAAGATCCTCCTCCAAGGCGCGGAAGAAGTCCTGCTGTTGAGCGGTAGAGAGGAAAGACCAGCCTGAAAAACCATCCTGCCTGAAGGACAGGGTTTCTGTTATTTCCTGCAGTTGGCGAAGCTGCTCTGTGTAACGATCCTCGTGGCTGAAGTAAGTGAGGATCTCTTCTCGAACCTTGGCAGCGGCGGAATTGACATAGGCCGCGGGAAGGGTATACTGTCGTTCCATGGTTTTCTCTCCATCCATGGTATAGGTCAGGGAAAGCTTGTAGGTATCGTAGGAGCTACCATCCTGTTTTTCCTCCATGGCTCCTCGGGAAGCAAGGATCATGCGCTGCAGATCAATGAGGGCCTCAATATCCTTAGGCTCGCGGGAATCGAAAGCCAAGTCATTTGAGAGGGAGACTTGGATCTGCTGCACCTCCTCCGCTTTGGGAACCTTCCTGACAATGCCGAAGAGATCCACATGGAAGGAGATCAGAAGTGCAGCAAGCACAAGGGTGTAGATCCCACAGAAAAGGAGGTCCTTCTTGCGGAATACCTTCCGTGTCCGTAGGAGAAGCATACGAATCAAGAAGAAAGAGGGGATCCCGAAGAGCAGCAGCAAATAGGCAGAGAAGGAGCCTAAGAAGGAGAATCCGAGCAACAGGAAAAACGGTTGGAGGATCCAGCTTGTAAGGAAGGTAAGTGCATATTGCAGTGTGGAAAATACAGAGGAGAATACCAAGCTTGTTCCCACAGCTTCTTCCTTTCTGCGGTTATGGAGCTGTAGGCTAAGGAAGAGAAGAAGTGCTGCAGCCCCGGCATACAGCCCCAATTCCAACCACGGCAGCTCTAAGGGGAAGCGGTAAGTGCCGGGTAGCAGGTAAAGATAGGGAGAGAGGAAGGTGGTAACGGGATCTGCTGCCAAAACATCGTAGCCGAATAGGAAGGATTCTACGGACAATAGGAGGAAAAGCTCCAATAGGGGGATCAGGAAATGGAGAAGAAGGGCGGTCAGTACACCGAAAAATCCTCTGCCGCAGAGCACCATAGCCAAGGCTGCCATGGTGTAGAGTACGAAGTACAGCACCATACGGTAGGCGATGATTTGCAGATACCCTGTGAGAAAGCGACTGCAATCCCCATGGAGTATGGGAATCATGAGTGTGGTGAAGGTAGCAATGAGGAGCAGGGGAAGTACATACAGCGCGATGCCGCTTACATAGCTACTCAGGAACAGACTGCTGCAGCTGCAGGGAAGACTGTGGAAAAAGTAGCTGCTTCTTTTCTTGTGAAGGTAGGAAAACACACAGACAGCGGAAGCGATAGAGAAGAACAGGTCAAAGGTTCCCCTACAATAGCTATTCAACAGATAACGAATTTCATATATAAGGAATTCGTGGGAAGCCTTAGATGCAAGGTGGCTGAGAAGCGTATGGGACAGAGGCAAATAGGCTAAGAAGACCACCAGAGACAGGAGCCAGTAGCGGCTCAGGTTTTTGCGGATCAGGGTGGGATTAAAGCAGGATGCTCTTGATGTCATAGCTTACACCTCCCAGCTCGTAGATGAAGATCTCCTCCAAGCTCAGGGGCATCAGCTCCAGAAGCACAGGATCAAAAGCCTCTAACTGCTGACGGAGCTCTTCCGGAGTTCCACGGAGGATCAGGGTCTCGATGCGTCCATTCTGACTGCTGTGGAGAATGGGTAGTGCTTCGGGGCGAGTGTCACCGAAGACCACCTGTACCTTCAGGAGATTTTCCTGCATCCGGCTCAGGCTCTGCTCCAAGAGCATTTTCCCCTGATGCATGATGCCCACATGGTCACACACATCCTCCAACTCACGGAGGTTGTGGGAGGAAACCAGTACGGTCAGCTCTCGCTCTGCTACCTCCTGCAGCATCAGGCTCCACACCTGCCGCCGCATGACCGGATCCAGACCGTCAACAGGCTCGTCTAAGATCAGCAGCTCCGGGCGAACAGACAGAGCTAAAAGGAAGGCTGCCTGCTTGACCATACCTTTGGAGAAGCTGCGCAGGGGCTTCTTGGGATCCAGAGCGAAGACGGTCAGCAGCTTCTCATACAGATCTGTGTCAAAGGTGGGATAGATGCCCTTATAGAACTTCATCATTTCCTTCAAATTGGCACTATGGAAGTAAAAAATATCGTCGGGAATATAGGCAAAGCGTGCCTTTGCAGCGGGATTGTCGAACACAGGCTCTCCGCCGATCAGGACTTCTCCGGAATCCGGACGGTAGATCCCGGTCAAATGGCGGATCAGGGTGCTTTTGCCTGCACCGTTGGGGCCTACCAAGCCGTATACCGCACCCTTGGGAACATGGATCTCGCACTGATCCAGTGCCTTCAGTGTACCGAAGGTCTTTGTCAATTCCTTTACCTGTATCATGAGTCATTCCTCCTGTTGCTTTCTTCTGTAATGATGGCTTGAATCTCTTCCGGCGTAATGCCTAAGGAGAGCAGCTCCCCTGTGGCACTGCGGATGGTGTGGAAGAGCTGATCTCTCCGCCCGATGTCTACCTGACTGAGGGTCCCGGCGAAGCAGCCCTTGCCCGGAAGGGTGTACACATAGCCCTCGGCTTCCAGCTCCCGATAGGCTCGCATTATGGTATTGGGATTGATCATCAGCTGTGCTGCCAGCTCACGGACCGAGGGAAGCTTCTCGCCCTCGGCAATGGCACCGCTTAGGATCAGCTTCCGCAGCTGATCCATAAGCTGCTGATAAATGGGCCCCGAAGCCCTGTAATTCAAGGAAATCATAGTAAGTCACCTGCCACATTGTCCTGTTATACTTATTTCTAATAAAACGGATTAACCGTTTTATTATGCCGCTGGTAAGCGGAATGGCGGCAAAGCCGCCAAGAAATAACCTGTAATACTGTTCTTACCGCCATAGGCGGTGCAGGATATTCATCCTGCAATAAAATG
>JAGBGB010000217.1 GCA_017936205.1 Oscillospiraceae bacterium | reverse complement strand
TCTTCGCCCGAGATACTACCGAATGGCAAAGAGCATCGTTCTTTTTGAGTAGGGTTCAAAATCGTAGTGCCACGGGCGAAGACACAGCTTCGCCCCTACAGCGCATGATTTTCGCTGAAGACCTTGCTATATAGCGGTTTGCTTATTAAAGGTTATAACCTGAATGGGAATTTGGCGTAGGGTTTTTATTTATGAGACGGTTGCCGTGATTGGGACGAATTGCCCTAAGGGGATCTTGGAGGGATTACTTTTGCAGAAATACCATATGTTAGATATTCCATTAAATCGCATTAGTTTTCAGGATGTTTCAGTATAAAAAAGTTTGAAGTTTAAGGTGATATAAATTCCGTTATTTTTCGTTTTTTCCTGATTTCTTCTTGACATGGCTGTCTGTTCCAGTTTAGAATGGACTTAGGAAAGGAGGTGGCGCGAGGATCAAAACATCTTTTCACCACTTCGGCAAAGAAACAACAACAAGGAATGATTAACAGAAAGGCAGAACATGATTATGAGCAAACGAATTTTCACCCTACTTATTATCGTCTCCCTGCTGCTGACTCTCCTGCCCCTGCCCACAATGGGTGCAGATGTCACAAAGCTCTCCGGTGACGGCTCCGCAAATTCCCCCTACAGGATCGGCACTGCCGAGGAGCTGGTCTTTGCAGCAGAGCAAATGAACGCAGGTAACACCAACTACGTAGGCAAATCCTACATTCTCACTGCGGATCTGGATCTGGGCAGTGTTGCATCCTTCCCCATGATTCTGAGCTTCTCCGGCACATTGAACGGTGACGGACATACGATCCGCAATCTGACCGTTACGGATACGGTGGGGACTGTCCCCTCCTCCGGCTACGGCATCGGCTTCATCCATAAGAACTCCGGCACCATTATGGATCTGACCTTTGACGGAGCCGAGATCAGCACCGTAGCCAATGCCAGCGGCAACGGCAACTCCGGTGCAGCAATTGTAGTAGCAGAGAACTGCCAGAACGGCCTGATCGCCCGCGTTACCGTCAAGAATTCCCGGGTCAACGCTCCCCAGGTCCCCAAGGCCGCAGGCATTGCCTCCATGAACTCCCGTTCCGCCTCCAAGGGAACCAATATCTGCACCATTGACAGCTGTGTCGTGAAGGACACGCTGCTCATTGGCGGTCCCCGTCTGGACGGCAACGCCTACGGTCTGATGATGGGTGGCATTGCAGGCTACAGCGGTACCAGCACCATTTCTGACTGCTATGTATCCAATGTAACCATTCAAGCAGCCAGCGAGACCACCAGCCCCTTCTATGCAGGCATGATCTGCGGCTACGGTGCAGGCGGTGTCATTAACGGCAATGTGGTTGCCGGCGGTACCCTGCAGCGTTTGGCAGCAGAGGCCGACCGGAAGTTCACCACCGTCCGCATGGGCGGCATCTGCGCCACCAGCAACACCTATTACGGATACTTGGTATACGACAGAGGCAACCTGCTGGATCGGAACAATGTAGTCGGTTCCACCGGCTCCTTCTCCCTGTCCGGCACTGCCACTACAGCAGAAGCGCTGGCTCTCCAGTCCACCTATGAGGGTTTGGGCTGGGACTTCTACTCCGTTTGGAAGATGGTAGACAGCGCTCCCGCCCTCCGTGCCCCCTCTGAGCGAATGGATCTGAAGTTAGAGGGCTCCGGCACAGAGGAAGATCCCTTCCGCATCGGCACTGCAGAGGATCTGCTGTACGCTGCCCAGGCCCTGAACCTGCCGGATCAGCGCCTGGTAGGCAAGGTTCTTGCCCTGACCGCTGATATCGATCTGAGTGGCATGAGCTTCACCCCCATCGACAGCTTCAGCGGTGTACTGGACGGAAGATATCACACCATCAAGAATTTGACCATCACCGATCCCAACACCGGGACCCAAAGCTCTGAATATCGTGTGGCCTTCATCCGCACCAATTCCGGCACGGTGAAGGATCTGGTATTCGAATCCCCCACGGTAACCACACAGGCTCTATCCACCGGTGGTTACTCCGGCGCAGCCGTGGTAGTCGGTGAGAATGCCACAGGCAGCCTGATCTCCGGTTGTGTTGTCCGAAACGCAGTGGTAGAAGCTCCCCATCTGCCTAAGGCTGCCGGTATCGCAGTTATGAACGGCAGAACCAGCGGTCACAGCGGCACCATTAGCCACTGTGTCTTCGACGGCACCATCGTCTGCGGTCCCCGTACCGGTGCCTACGGCCCCCAGATGGGCGGTATCGCAGCCTACAGTGCAACAAGCACCATTGAATACTGTCTGGTCAATGCCCACATCACCCATAAGATGAACGACAGCATCCAGAGCACCGTAGCCCATGCCGCTCTGATCTGCGGCTACTCCAACAATGTGACCTACCGCAGTAATGTAGCCTACGGCGGCTCCATTACCATTGAGGGCAATGTTGCCACCCAAAATGTAGGTCGGATCTACGGCTATACCTATTATTCCCAGAATCTCACTAACAATCTGGCATTTGAGAACATCACCATCAACGGTGAGGTCGTTACAGACAGCCACAGCAAGCAGGGCAGCTCCGTCAGTGCTGAGGCCCTGATCGAACAAGCGACCTATGAGCAGATCGGCTGGGACTTTGACCTGTACTGGACCATGAACGACGGCACTGCCTATCCGGAAAAGTACCCCCTGCCCTGCGGCTTTACCTACCCTGAGGGTCAGATCGACCGTCTGACCGCCGTCATTACCGGGAATCAGGGTCGCTCCATAGGCTTCAGCTGGTACTATGCAGGGGATAAGGACATGGAACTCCTGCTCAGCACCGATGCAGACCTTTCCGACCCCATGACCATTCCCGCTGTTTGGGACGGGACCTGCTACCGAGCAGAAGCCACTGATCTGGAGTCCAACTGCCAATACTACTATCAGGTGGAGGGAGACGGTCAGCAGAGCAAGATCGGTACCTTCACCACAGCGGGCTCCCTTGAGCCCTTCACCTTCCTCAGCGTTTCCGACACCGAGGCAGACAGCCTTGCAGAAGCTGCCATTGCCGCAGATGCTCTGAAGGCTGCAAGTGATATGGTTCCCAACGCAGCCTTCCTGCTTCACAGCGGTGACTTTGTCAGCAGCAGCCGTGGAGAAGAAGGCTGGAAGGAGCTGCTGTACTTCGCAGAACCTGCCCTCCGCAAGCTGCCACTGGTTCCCACCATGGGTGAGGAGGACGGCGAGGGCTTCCTGAAGCACTTCAACCTCAGCAGCCCCTACTACAGCTTCGATTACGGCAAGGCCCACTTCGTGATCCTGAACAGCACCGAGGATGCACAGCAGTGCCTGTCTGCCGAACAGCTCACATGGCTGAAGAAGGATATCGCCCAAACTGCTCAGGAATGGGTCATCCTCAGCCTCCACAAGGGTCCCTACACCTCCGGCACTCATGCCACAGATGCAGAGATCACCTCGCTGCGCCAGCTGTTCATCAACGAGTTAGACGGTCTGGGCATTGATCTGGTGATCCAGGGTCATGACCACATCATGGGTCATACCTATGATCTGAAGGACGGTGCTCTCACTGCACAGCCTGTCTTCACAGAGCTTCTCAACGGCAAGCGCTTCGACTACACCATGGATCCCACCGGTGTGACCTACATGATGTCCGGCAGTGCAGGCGCACAGTTTGGCTCACAAATGGATGTAGATGATCTGGATGAGTATATCCTGAACGGCGCCCCTTTCAAGAGCTTTTCTGGAGATGAGCTCCATCAGCTCAAGGGAGCTGACAGACTGGATGAGATCGCATTTTCCGGCGAGGTACTTCACCTTGTTCTTCTGGAGAGTGCCGAT
>JAGBGB010000216.1 GCA_017936205.1 Oscillospiraceae bacterium | reverse complement strand
TCAGCAGTGGAGGAAGCTCTACTCCTCCCTCTACCGGAGAGAGCTTCTGCTTCCCTCTGCAGTATTGCACCATGCTGACCAGCTCCTATGGCTATAGAGTGCATCCCATCACCGGCAATTATTCCTTCCATAATGGAGTAGACCTGGCAGCCGGAAGTGGCACACCTATCTACGCAACTAAGAGTGGCAAGGTAACTACAGCTACATATAATTATGCCTATGGCTATTATGTGGTTGTGAATCACTTGGATGGCTATTCCTCTCTGTACGGTCACATGACGCACTACACTGTCAGTGAAGGAGAGTATGTTGACCGTGGCGAGATCATTGGTTATGTAGGCTCTACCGGCTATTCTACCGGTCCCCACCTGCATTTCACGATTTACTATAATGGTTCTACCGTGAACCCGATGAACTATATTAGCCTACCGTAAATTCAATCTATCGCCTATTTCTCACGAAGGGGCGAATCAAACAGGGCGCGTGCAAACGCGCCCTATCACACTTTTACCCATGGAGACGATTATGAAAAGAACGATCTTGTTATTCTTGACACTTGCATTGCTCTGTATCTCCTTGACCGCCTGCGTTCCTACTTTTTCAGAGCTGATGGGGGACCTAAATAAGGAGCCTACAGAGGAAACTGTCCCGGAGTATGAGAAAAAACTGAGGGAAGTTGTAGATCTGTTGGATAAAGTTTATGTGGATGGCTATGAGACGGAGGATCTGGGGGACTACCTTGCGGAAGCTGCTGTTGAAGCTGCCGGGGATCGTTGGAGCTATTATATCAGTGCCGATGAGTATGCCTCCTATTTAGAAGACAGCAATAACGAGTATGTTGGTATTGGTGTTACAGTTCGCCTTGTAAATGAGGATGATGAGGGTATTACGGTCATGGAAGTGAACCGTGGTGGGTCTGCTCATGAGGCTGGGATCCTGCCGGGAGATATGATCATTTCAGTAGATGGACAGAATGCCGTTACCATTGGAGTTGACGAGATGAGTAATCTCATCCGTGGGAAGGAAGGCACTGAACTGACGCTTACTGTTAAGCGGGATGGTCAGCTTTTGGAGATGAAGCTTATTCGAAAGCTGATCGAGATCGAGGTAGTCAGCTATGAGAATCTGGACGGGATCGGATATATAAAAATTGAGAACTTTCAGGCTCATTGTGCAGAGCGCACGATCCAAGCCATTGAGGATCTGAACTCCCAAGGGGTTAGAGGCTTGATCTTTGATTTGCGCTTCAATCCCGGTGGTAGGAAGACAGAGCTGTGTAAGGTGTTGGACTATTTACTTCCGGAGGGCCCTTTGTTCCGCGCTGTTGATTATCGTGGAGAAGAGAGCATTGATTATTCCTCCGGGGACAGTCTGCTTGAGCTTCCTATGGTAGTAATGGTGAATCAGGATTCCTATTCCGCAGCGGAATTTTTTGCTGCAGCAATGCAGGAATATGAGTGGGCGACCATTGTTGGAGTCCAAACAGTTGGGAAGGGGAATTATCAACAGACCTTCCCTATGAGTGATGGGTCAGCGATTGCCATTTCTACCGGTCATTACAGCACCCCTAATGGTGTGAATTTAGAGGGAGTCGGAATCACTCCCGATGTGGTGGTGGAAGTGGATCAAGAACTATATATTGACATTTATTTACAGTCAATTTCCCCTTCAGAAGATCCGCAATTACAGGCTGCATTGGAACAATTCCAAAAATAATACTTGACATAGGTGGAGGAATCTATTATAATTATTCCCACTGTAACATAATTTGGAGGATTTTTATATGGCAACGGAGTACAAAATCACCAACGCAATGCGAGTTCGATATATGGAAGAATTGAAGTATCTCGAAACTGAGAAAATGCAGGAGATCGCACAGCTGATCAATGAGGCTCGCTCCTTCGGTGACCTTTCTGAGAACAGTGAATACGATGAGGCAAAGAACGCACAGGGTGAACTTATGGGGCGGATCGCCGAGCTTCGGAACATTCTGGACAATGCAGTTATCATTAGTGACGAGGCTTCTGAAGAAATGAAGGGGATCGTTGGCTTGGGCTGCACAGTTGTTGTCCGTGACCTTGAATTTGATGAGAACGAAGTGTTCGCTATCGTAGGTACACAGGAAGCTAATCCTATGGAGGCACGTATTTCTGACGAATCTCCTTTAGGCAAGGCCCTTCTTGGTAAGCGTGTTGGAGAGATTGCCGAATATGAGGCACCTGTAGGAACCGTCCGCTTCGAGATCCTGTCTGTGGAGAGATAAAGACGATTATTCCCAATTTAAAGCTGATAATGGAGTCTGCATAGGCTGAAGCTTATGTAGACTCCACTTGTTTATAGGAATGATTTTTTCGCAGCGGTGAGCTTCTTCCTTGAATGCGCTTGGGAAATTAAGGAATCAGAACCATTGTTTTTCTCCCTCTTCTCTTCGTTATTTCCCTTTATTCTCACGAATGGCTGCATATGGGGCACTTGACAAACCGCAGTTTCCTGCGTACAATATAAAAGTGTTTGCATTTTCCGTTCTGATATAAAGGAGTTTTGATCAATGACCATTGAACGAATAACATCAGCTCAGAATCAATTGATCCGCCATATCCGCAAGCTCCAGACATCTCGGAGCTTGCGGAGAGATTGTAGGGAATTCGTCTGTGAAGGCTGGAAACTGTTGGATGAGGCTCTCAAGTGGTATCCGAAGATCAAAGTTCTTGTTTATTCAGAAGATACTCAGTGTCCAATCCTTCCGGAAGGAATTCGTGTCGTCCAAGTTCCTGAAGCTCTGATGCAAACTCTTTCGGGTATGAAGACTCCTCAGGGAGTGGTATTTACCTGCGAGCTTCCTTTAGAGGAAAGGATCAGTATCCATCCCGGTATGCTCCTTTTGGATCGCATCCAGGACCCGGGAAACTTGGGAACCATTCTTCGTACAGCGGATGCCTTTGGGATCCCCGTGCTGCTTACGAACGGTTGCGCTGACCCATATTCAGAAAAAACCCTCCGTGCTTCCATGGGAGCGGTACTTCGGACAAGACCCATGGCGATTCCTTTAGAACAATTTCTGGAACTGTGCCTTCAACAGGGAATCCCAATTGCAGCAACCGCGTTAACAGACCAAGCAGTTGACCTGAGAGAATTGGATCTCAGACAGTATATCACCGTAATCGGAAGCGAGGGACAGGGGATCTGTTCGGAGCTTCTGGAAAAATCGGATAAACAGGTTATCATCCCCATGCAATCCAGATGTGAATCCTTAAACGCTGCTATTGCAGCATCCATCGTTATGTGGGAAATGAAATAAAGAGAGAGGATACCATGCTGAAACATTGGATATGGCTGACACAAAGAAAAGGAATAGGACATGTAGGCTGCCGCAGACTACTGGAACTCTTCGGTACAGCGGAACAAATCTATGCACTGGATCAGCAGCAGTGCCTGCTTACCAAGGGCATTACGCAGCGCTGGATCGCAACTTTGCTGGATAAGGATCTGACTGATGCGGAGCGGGTTGTAAGTGATTGTGATCGACTTGGTATACAGATCATTACCTATGCAGATGATGCGTATCCTGAGAGGCTGAAGCAGATATACGATCCACCTGCGGTACTTTACTGCAAGGGGATCATGCCTGCAATAGATCAGGAAGCTACCGTTGGCATCGTGGGCACAAGAAAGTGCAGTAATTTCGGAATCCTTCACACCAAACAGCTATCTTCTCTGATTGCTCTTAGTGGTGGAATCGTCATTTCCGGCGGAGCCAGAGGGATCGATACAGTTGCCTTAAGCAGCGCCCTGGGGTCAATCATGCCGGTGATTTGTGTTCTTGCGGGTGGACTGGATGATTATTATCCCAGAGAGAATAAACCCTTATTTGATGCGATTTGTAAGCATGGATGCTTGTTAAGCGAGTTTCCTCCCGGAGAGCCGACTAAGAAGATGTATTTTATAGCACGGAATCGTCTGATCAGCGGTTTGTCTCTGGCAACACTGGTGGTTGAAGCGCCGAAAGGCAGCGGAGCTCTGAGAACCGCAGAATTTGCCCTGTCTCAGAATCGGGATGTATATACTGTTCGTAGGGCGGAAGTGAATGCATACTGTACCGGGAACTTTGAACTTATAGACTCAGGCTGTGAGACCGTTAATGATGGTTGGGAGCTGTTATCGGCCTATGCATCTATGTTTCCGGATCGCTTGATCGATGGTCGTACCAGAGAAGCTGCGAAGCGCCTGTATATGAGCCGCTATGGTGCGTCATGTACGGTTTATTCACCCGTGATTGAGACCATACCGAGGTTTCCTTCCGCACCACCAGCACCTCGCCCGATAAAAATAGAAAAAGAGGCTCCGGAACCCATATTTTCTACGCCCTCTGCGATGGATGATGGGGATGGGCTTATGGAATTAGCTGACTTTGAACGGAAGGTTCTTGCTGTGTTCGGCGATGAACCCCTTGAGACAGATGTTGTGATCGCTCGTTGCGGATTTGAACCCTCCTCTGTGATCACAGCACTGACAATGCTTCAGCTAAAGAAGCGAATTATCAAGTGCTTTGGTAATTCCTATCAAAGAATATGATATGGAGGTTCCTTCATGGCAAAAGGAACAAAATTAGTAATCGTAGAGTCGCCTTCAAAAGCGAAGACGATCAGTAAGTATTTAGGGCCAGATTATCAGGTATTGGCTTGTATGGGTCATCTGAGGGATCTGCCCAAGAGCACCATGGGTGTGGATATTGAAGCAGACTTTGCTCCCCAATACATTCCTATGAAGGGAAAGGAGTCTTTGATCCGTGAGTTGAAGACCGCTGCCGCCAAGGCAGACTGCGTTTATCTTGCAACGGACCCTGACCGTGAGGGTGAGGCGATTTCTTGGCATTTGAAGGAGCTGTTTTCTCTTGATTCTCACAAGGCCAAGCGTGTGACTTTTAATGAAATTACCAAAAAAGTCGTTCTCAGCAGCATCGAGAATCCCAGAGATATTGATTATCATCTTGTAGATGCTCAGCAGGCTCGCAGGATCCTGGACCGTATTGTCGGCTACCAGCTTAGCCCTCTGCTGTGGAAGAAGATCCGCAGAGGTCTTTCTGCGGGACGGGTTCAGTCTGTGGCTACAAGACTGGTAGTAGAAAGAGAGAGGGAAATTGAAGCTTTTATTCCCAAGGAATACTGGACCCTTGATGCTTATTTGCAGTGCGTAGGTAAGCCGGGTGGCTTCGTGGCTCGGTACTTCGGTGAGACGAAGAAGCGTGAGCTTACCAGTGAGGCTGAGGTAGACCGGATCCTGGCTGATATCCAGGGTAGGGAGTTTACCATTGCATCCATTAAACGTTCAGAGAAGAAGCGTAGCCCCACTCCTCCCTTCATTACCTCAACCCTACAGCAGGAAGCTTCCCGCAAGCTGAATATGACGCCCCGTCGAACTATGGCTATTGCCCAGCAGCTTTACGAGGGCATCGAGATTGCCGGAGAGGGCTCTGTAGGCTTGATCACATACATGAGAACCGACTCCTTGAGATTGTCAGAGGAGGCTCTCCGAGCCGCAAAGGATTTTATTCTGGATAGATACGGAGAGGGGTACTATGCAGGCGCTCCTCGGCGCTATCGGAAGAAGGAGGGCGCACAGGATGCCCACGAAGCGATTCGTCCCAGTAATGTGCACTTAGATCCGGAGCGAATCAAGAATAACCTGACCAAGGAACAGTATCGGCTGTACAAGCTGATCTGGAGTCGCTTTGTGGCTTGCCAGATGGCGGATGCCTTATATGATGCTGTGCAGATCGATACCCAGTGCTCCGGACATGTTTTCCGCGCAGGGGAGCAGGTCATGAAGTTCCCCGGATTCACTGCAGTGTATGAAGAAGGTCGTGACGATGACGAAGAGGAAAAGCCCGGCATGCTGCCATATCTGGACGGAACGGAGCGGCTTCTTGCTCAGAAGACCAAGAAGGAACAGCACTTTACCGTTCCGCCTGCCCGCTATACGGAAGCAACTCTGGTCAAAGCCATGGAAGAACGGGGGGTAGGTCGTCCCTCTACCTATGCTACCATTGTTGCAACGATCCAGGATCGGGACTATGTTCTGAAAAAGGATAAGCGTCTCTATCCCACCCCTCTGGGAGTGGTCGTGACCGATTTGATGTTGGAACGCTTCAATGATGTGATCGATGTAGAATTTACTGCCAATATGGAGCGCCGTCTGGATGAAGTAGAAGCCGGAAATGTACAGTGGAAGCAGATCCTGCGGGATTTCTATGCGGGCTTCCATTCTGCAATGCTCCAAGCCGAACAAGCATTAGAGGGGAAACGTATTAAGGTCCCCGAGGAGGTTTCGGAGGAGATCTGTGATCAATGTGGCAGGAACATGGTTGTGAAGTTTGGCCGTTTTGGTCCCTTCTTAGCTTGTCCCGGCTTCCCGGAATGTTCTAACACCAAGCCCATTGTGGAACGAATGCCCGGTCGCTGCCCCAAGTGTGGCAGTGCTATCTTGAAGCGGAAGAGCAAGAGAGGTTATGTATTCTATGCCTGCGAGCGAGGTGTAGAATGTGGATTTATGTCCTGGGATGTGCCTACGGAACAGGATTGCCCTCAGTGTGGACAAACCATGTTCAAGCGATCCGGCAAGGGTGCAATGAAGCCCTTCTGTATTAACGAACAGTGTCCCAATTTCCTTCCGGAGGATAAGCGGGGCTATAAGCGCCGTATGCCCAAGGCGACTACGGAAACGGTGGAGCAGCCTCAGGAAGAGGAGGCTCCTGCAAAGAAAAAGACCGCTTCCCAAAAAGGAACGAAGAAGAAATGATAGAAGTAAAAGTAATCGGTGCCGGCTTAGCCGGCTGTGAGGCGGCGTGGCAGCTTGCTGAGCGTGGTTTTGCGGTGAAGCTCTACGAAATGAAGCCTCATAAAAAATCTCCTGCCCATCATTGTGATGACTTTGCAGAACTGGTTTGTTCCAATTCACTCCGAGGGGATCGGCTGGAGAACGCTGTTGGTCTCCTGAAGGAGGAACTCCGTCGCAGTGGCAGCTTGATTCTGAGCTGCGCTGATGCGACCCGTGTAGAGGCAGGTGGCTGTCTGGCAGTTGACCGCTACGGGTTTTCCGGTATGGTAACAGAACGGATCCGTAACCATCCGAATATTACAGTGCTTGCAGAGGAAGTAACCCAAGTGCCTGAGGGTCCTGTGATCATTGCAACCGGTCCACTGACTTCAGATGCAATGAGTGATGCCATAGGAAGCTATTTCGGTAATTCTGAGTATATGCACTTCTTTGATGCAGCAGCGCCTTTGGTAACATTGGAGTCTATTGACATGGAGTACGCATGGTTTGCATCCCGTTATGACAGAGGCTCTGCAGACTATATTAATTGCGCTATGTCCCGTTGGGAATATCAGGAGTTCGTGCGGGAGCTTGCAAACGCTCAGGAGGCAGAGGTACACGGCTTTGAGGATAAGAATATATTTGAAGGCTGTATTCCTGTAGAGGTCATGGCAAGAAGGGGTGTGGATACCCTGCGCTATGGTCCTTTAAAGCCTGTAGGTCTTCGAGATCCTCGTACAGGGCAGGAGCCCTATGCGGTGGTGCAGCTCCGCAGAGACAATGCTGCAGGGGATATTTATAATATTGTAGGCTTCCAGACGCACTTGAAGTTTCCGGAGCAGAGGCGGGTGTTTTCCATGATCCCTGCGCTTCGGAATGCGGAATATGTCCGTTATGGTGTGATGCATCGTAATACCTTCCTGAATTCTCCTCAGCTTCTGGATCACACCTATGCAGATCGCAGGAATCCCTTGGTAGCTTTTGCAGGGCAGATGACCGGTGTTGAGGGCTATGTGGAATCCTGTGCCTCCGGCTTTGTTGCGGCAGTTTCCATGGCTGCAAGATTGCGGAATGAGCCGATTCCCGACTTTAGCAGAAGGACAGCTATGGGTGCTCTGGGATACTATATCAGCAACGAGAATGCAGTGAACTTCCAGCCCATGAATATAAATTTTGGTATTATTGACCCTCTGGAGGAGCGAGTGAAGGGCAAGGCGAATAAGAATCTTGCCATTGCAAACCGAGCACTTGCTTATCTTGAATCTATGAGAAAAGAGGAAACCCCATGAAGATCATCATTGACGCAATGGGTGGAGACAACGCTCCACAGGCTATCGTGCAAGGAGCCTTAGACTCTGCAAAGGAGTTTGGGGTACATATCATTCTGGTAGGACGAGGAGAGGAAATTCTGTCCTCCATGCGTCAATGTGGCTATGATACCCTGCCTCAAGGGGTAGAGATCAGCCATGCGGATGATGTTGTGGATATGCATGCAGATCCCAGCGAGGTGGTCAAACAGCATAAGGGTTCTTCTCTGGTTCAGGGACTGAAAATGCTTGCAGATGGACAGGGTGACGCCTTTATTTCCGCAGGGAATACAGGAGCCCTCTTGACAGCTGCAACCCTTCTGGTTAAGCGGATCAGAGGAATTCGCCGTGCAGCTCTCGCACCTGTCCTGCCTATCGGCACCGGTGCCATTCTGGTAGATGCAGGCGCCAATGTGACCTGTACCCCGGAATTCCTGCTGCAATTTGGCTGCATGGGTTCTTTCTATGCACAGAAGGCGCAGGGGAAGAAGCAGCCTCGTGTTGCTTTGCTGAATAATGGTACTGAGGACAGCAAGGGAGACGATCTGCACAAGCAGAGCTATCAGCTCCTACAACAGGCTGGGGAAAAGGGGCTTATCAACTTCGTAGGAAATGTAGAGGCTCGTGATGCCGTTGGCGGAGAGGTGGATGTGATTGTTGCAGACGGCTTCTCCGGGAATGTCTTCCTGAAAACCATTGAAGGTACCGCCTTATATATGTCCAAGCTCATTAAGGGAATGTTTATGCGGAATTTGGCCACCAAGATTGGAGCTCTTTTGTGCAAGAAGGGTGAGGACATTAAGAAGCAGATGGACTACCGTGAGGTTGGCGGCTCTCTGATTCTCGGTATTTCCAAGCCTGTGATCAAGGCCCACGGATCCTCTGATGCCAGAGCTGTTCGCAGCGCCATTAAGCAGGCAATTCATGCTGTGGAGAGTGACTACTGCACGGATATTCGGGAGAATGTAGAGTCCATGCGTCTACCTAAAGAGGTGTAATATGTACGCTGTGCTTGAAACTGCATTAGGATATCATTATAAGGATCAGAGATTGCTGACTCGTGCTCTTTCTCATTCCTCTCACGCCAATGAGGTGTACAAGAACAATCTGCTCAGCTATGAACGGTTGGAGTTCCTTGGAGATTCTATTCTTGGCTTTGTGACTGCTGAGTTTTTATATCATAAATTCCCTATGAAGCAGGAAGGAGAGCTGACTCGAATTCGTGCGGAGCTGGTTTGTGAGAAGAATCTATCTGCAGTGGCGGAACAGATTCACCTGGGAGATTATCTCTTGCTGGGGCATGGGGAAGCGCAGGGAGGCGGCAGACATCGCAGCGGGATTTTGTGCGATGTTATGGAGTCTCTGATTGCGGCGGCATATCTTGACAGCGGCTTTGAGGAGGCGAAGGGGATTATCACCCGACTGATCCTCCCGAAGCTGCAGGATCTGGCAAAAAACCATGATTATAAAACTGAGCTTCAGGAACTGATCCAACAGAAGAAGGATCAGCACCTGAACTATGAAGTCTTGAATGAAAGCGGTCCGGACCACTGCAAGGAATTCCTTGTTCGTGTTTGTCTCAACGGCAAGGAAATCGGCAGAGCCACCGGCACCAGCAAGAAGCGAGCCGAGCAGGCAGCTGCAAGCCATGCCTTAGAAGCCCTCAGAAAATAAATTCTGAAAAATATGATCGAAACGGAGTTCCCTTACCGGTTATGGTAAAGGAGCTCCGACTCTGTTTGTACGAATCTTTCAGAAGGCAGTGTGAGATAGACTGACTCCTCCAATGTACGACTGACGATGCTATGAGAAGCTTGCAGTAAGAATACATAGATACGCCTTTATTGTGATGTGATTGTGGATCTGCTGTAGGCAGAAATGGCAAGGAACTGTGGATTTACAAAATATTTATTTCTTCCATGGGAAAAATAATAGGAACATATTGCAATTTATCGTAAAATTTGATAAAATAATGTCTTGATAATACAATGGGAGAGGTGTATGAATGCATCTTAAACATCTTGAAGTACAGGGCTTTAAGTCCTTCCCGGAT
>JAGBGB010000215.1 GCA_017936205.1 Oscillospiraceae bacterium | reverse complement strand
TTCTGAAGGCAGGAGCGGCCTATGTGCCCATTGATCCCGGCTATCCTGAACAACGGATCCGTGATATTCTGGAGGATTGTGATCCCAAGGCGATCCTCACCTACGATTGTAGGGTTGAGAGTGAAAAACCGACCCTTGAGCTGCTCTCAGAGGAAAGCTGGAGTGATCGGATCGAGGATCCTCCCCATGTCAATGAGCCGGAGGATATTGCAAACTGCATCTACACATCCGGTACCACAGGTAAGCCTAAAGGTGTTCTGATCCGTCATAATGCCATATTGAATTTGGTTCTGGATTGTGACTATATGCCCTTTAGCCCTGAGACCAACACCATTCAGACAGGACAGCTTGTCTTTGATGCCTCAACCTTTGAAATTTGGGGTACCTTAATGAATGGTGGCTGTCTGCACGTGATTTCCAATGACACCCTTCTGGATGCTGCGGCATTCCGAAGCTATCTGACAGAGCATAGGATCAATATGCAGTTCGTGACTACGGCGTTGTTTAACCAGTTTGTCAGCTATGACCCGTCAATGTTCGACGGTTTGCAGGCTGTATGCTTCGGCGGCGAACGGGTCTCTGAGGAGCATGTACGGATCCTGCAGCAGCGGAATCCGAACCTACGCCTGACGAACTGCTACGGACCTACGGAGTCCACGGTCATCGCCCTGCGGTATACGATTCCCAATGGAAAGCAGGGCAGTATCCCCATTGGAACCCCTGTACACAATACACGAGTTTATATTATGCAGGGAATGTCTCTTTGCGGGATCGGCGTACCCGGTGAGCTTTGCATTGCCGGAGCCGGATTGGCAGAGGGATACCTGAACCGTCCTGAGCTGACAGCGCAGAAGTTTATAGAGGATCCCTACGGAGAAGGGAAGCTGTACCGTACAGGAGACCTTGCTCGATGGCTGCCGGATGGAACCGTAGAATTCCTTGGACGTATAGACGAGCAGGTAAAGATCCGTGGCTTCCGCATTGAGCTGGCTGAGATCGAAGGCGCGCTCCGCCACTGCGAGGGCGTGCAGGACTGTGCGGTTATCGTTCGTAAGGATCGAGGGGGAGAGGATGCCATATTTGCCTATGTGGTAGGAAGTAGAAGCTTAGAGCTTGAGGAGCTGAAGCAGGAAATGAGAGGCTCCCTACCCGGGTATATGATCCCATCTTATATGCTTCAAATAGACAGCATCCCCCTTACGAAAAACGGTAAGCTGGATCGGAAGAATCTTCCGAACATCGAAGGGAATACAAGCAGGGAATTTACTGCACCCAGAGATGAGGTTGAAGAAACCCTGCTTCAAGCTTTTACTAAGGTGTTGGGGGTAGAAACCCTCAGTATTTATGATAATTTCTTTGAAAATGGTGGACATTCTCTCAAATGTGCTCAGCTGGTCAATCTGCTGCGTGGCAGTGTCAGCATTAAGGATGTATTTGAGCTGAAGACTGTAGCTGCCTTGGCAGAAAAGCTCCGTGGTCGTGCTATTGCTGACCCTGCAATGGAGGGCATTCAGCGGATCCCGGAGGCAGCCTCCTACAGAATGTCGGAAGCACAGAAACGGCTGTATATTTTTGAACAGCTGGACGAAACCAAGAGCAGCTATCATGTTACCTCCTGCTACGCTTTGGAAGGGAACTTTGACAGAGAACGAGCAGAAGCCGCTTTCCTGTCCCTGATTCAAAGATATGAAAGCCTCCGAAGCTCCTTTGCGTTGGAGGGCGAGGAGTTCCTCCAAATCGTCCATGATCGCTCAGACTTCAAGTTAGAGCGCCTGGCTATGGGAGAGGACAGCATTGAGACCACGGCAAAGGCTTTCCTTCGTCCCTATGATCTGTCTAAGCCCAACCTGTTCCGCGCTGCTGTTGCGGAAAATGCAGCAGGGAAGCAGTGGCTGCTTCTGGACTTCCATCATATTATTATTGACGGATCCAGTGTGGACATTCTCCTCAGAGATTTTGAGAAGCTCTATTGTGGCGAAGCATTCACGGATACTCCCTTGCAGTACAGAGACTATGCTGCATGGCTGGCAAACAGAGAGCTGTCTGCACAAGAGAGCTACTGGTTGGGACAATTCGCAGAAGAACAACCCGACGCGGACCTCCCTCTGGATGGAAAGCGTCGGGAGGATCTGAGTCACGAGGGTGCACTGACAGAGCTACCCTTGCCTGAACTAAAGAGAGAAGAAGTAGAAGCCTTCTGCAAGAAAGCGGAAGTGACTCCCTATGCCTTCTTTACAGCTGCGCTCTCAGCCTTCCTTGGCAGATTGTATGATGCCGAGGATGTTTGCCTGGGAATGCCTGTATCCTGCCGTACGCATGCAGATACGGAAGGGATCGTGGGTA
>JAGBGB010000214.1 GCA_017936205.1 Oscillospiraceae bacterium | reverse complement strand
GTGCCGTTCCGGGAACCATCGCAATCCATACAAGCTAACAGAGTTAGCAAACAGCTGAAAATATCGGAAATATAGGAAGGTTTACGGTTCATTTTTTCTGAAATTTACCTGCGAAATTCGACACCTTGCGGAACGGCACATAGGCCGTTCCCTACGGTGTTGTACGAAGCACTCATCGATAAATCGGAATTTGGTGTACAGGGAATGCAAGAAGGAGTTGTCTCATAGGATGTGTAACATCTCTTTGAGACAACTCCTTTGTTGCTTTAGTGGGGAACTGTGGGGTTAATCATACTGTTCTACTGTGGTAAGCTCGCCCGTGCTTTCGTCTCGGAAGATCCAGCTGTGCTTGGAGCCGCTGGATTTCCCCTTTTTCACATAGGTCATGGGCTTTTCGTCTGCACCAAGGGACCAGTCGGAGGATTGAGCCCAGGAGGGATATCCCTTCTCGCTCTTGAACTCTTGGCGAATCCGAGCCTTGATCTCCTTGATCCGACGGGTTTTGGGCATGGTGTCGGGGAATAGGGGGATAATATGCAGATATATGCCGGTGCTATTTTGCGAAGAAGGCTTTTGCGCTGTCGGAGTAGGCGAAGAGGGCTTGGCACAGGGTCAGGAGGCTGCCTTCCTTACCGTTGGCATAGGTATCAGGACTGTAGACCATGGTGGTGGAGACTTGGGTTTCGCCGCTGTAAACCGCTGCGGAGACCACACTTCTCAGCTCTGCTGCAAGGAGGGAGTCCAACTCGAAGGCATACCAGAGCTGATCGGGCCTGTAGAGCTTGGCTCCTGTGAGAGTCTGTTCCACGACCTTGCCGTTCACATCCGAGAAGCGGACCTTCAGGCGGAGATCCTCTATGCTGGCTGTGTAGTCGGAGGCGGAGAATACATACTTTAGGGTGACCTTGCTATTCAGATCCAAGGACTTGCCGATCCAAGCGATTTGGGGTGCGGGCAGATCCTGCAGATCCTCATTGTGATTTCCAAAGCGTACCCCATTCAGATCGGACAGATTGGCTGCCTGCGCACTGCTGAGGGAGGTATCTGCAAGAGCATCGGTTCTGTAGCCCTTATAAAGCTGTGCCTTGGCACCATAACGCAGAAGCTCTGCACACAGACGCTTCAGGGGGGCTGCTACATCCACCTTGTTCAGCTGGGCGTAGGCATAGGTAGCTACGCTGTAGGAATCTGCCGTAGAGATGTAGCTTTGGGAGCCCTTCTTCATGGTGAGGGTGGCTTGGATGTTGTCGTTGATCTGAACCGCAGTCAGACCTGTAAGGGTGAAGTAATAATAGCTTCCTTTTAATTCGGGCTGAATTACAACGGTGCTTGTGCCCTTGTAGAGGTTGCCCTCGTAATCGGGGATTTGGCAGCTGAGGTAGAAGCTGTCATAGCTCTCCAGCTGCTCTGCCTGCACGGCATAGTTGATGGAAATATCACTTTCCAAGTTCAGGCTGTGACGGAGCACAACGGCTTCATCCACCTTGGGAGCTGCAAGGCAGCCACAGAGGGAACAAGCACCTTCTGTCATACTGTGGGAATCAATGCGCAGATCCTCACTGCACAGGCTGCAGCTGACACGATGGGTTCCATTCCCCAGATCTGTGTAGACAGGGCTGTGATCTCGGCAGACGAAGGGAAGTCCGTTGTGAACACCATCCTTGCGTACCCACAGGCTCAGCAGCCGATTCAGCTTTTCGGGAACCTCTGCTGCTTTCAGATCTGCTACAGTGGAGCCTGCTCCTGCAAGGCCCTTGCCCTCAGGATAGTAGCAGAAGTCCACCTTGCCCTGATTATACTTGGTGGTAATGGCGTTGGCAAGGACGGCACTTGCGGTGCTGCTGTATTGGCTGTAGGAATTGAGGATATGACCTGTATTTTCTGCTGCAATGCCGGAGCTGCCTGCGGTGGTGGTAATGGTTCCGGTGTAGGCACAGCCGAGGATCATACCGTGATTCTCTGCAGTAATGCCGCCGTGGGAGTTGCCGCCCAGGCGGAGCTCCCCGTACAGGGCGAAATGGTCGGAGACAGCATAGCCGTTGACCCTGTCGGTAGCGACCTTGTAGTAGGGCACATCTACGTTGTTGCTGATGAACATAAAGTCACCTAAGCTGCTCTGGGTTTCCTTGAAGGAGTTATATGTTCCCTGATTTACGGGAGTGCCCAGAGTTGCTGCGGAAAAACGGGCTTCCGTCAGCTTGGTGCTTAGATCTTGAATTAGGGCAGAGGAGGGCTGGATGTTGAAGTCACCCATAATGTGGAAGTAGATCTCGTTGTAGCCCTTGGCGGCGTACTTCTCCTTCAGAGCTGTCATGCGGTCCATGATCAGCTTCATGCCGTTGACACGGGAAGCATCGGATGTGGTATCCAAATGGGTATTGGCGGCAATTACAAGGATATCACAGCTCTTGACCTTCAGCACGGCGAAGGAGCAGGTTCGATATTGGGTAGTGCCCCAGCCTACGGACATGACATCCGGTGTGGGGGTGAGCCAGAAGGTGCCCTTTTCCAGAGCGGAGAATTTGCTGCTATTCCAGTAAATGGGACAGCCTGCATTCTGTGCGTTGGTGTTGCCGAAGACCAGCTGCTTGCTGTAGCCGGTGAGGACACTTTCAATGGGGGTCTTCCAGACGGAATCGTATTCCTGGAAGCCGACGATGTCCGGGGCGTACTTTTTCAGCAAGGTCTTCATACGGGGGATCCGTTCCTCTACGGAGTTGGGGGAAGGGTCGTTTCCACCTGCGTAGCGGACATTTTGACACAGCAGCTTGTAGTCGTAGCTTGTCCAGGTGGACTTGACCTGGGCGGAGCTGATGCAGCCTAAGACCAGGCCCTTGTCATTGATGCCTACCACGCTGCCGGTGTTGGTCTTTCCGGAAACAGTGGCATCCTCTACATAGAGGAATTTGACGGTGCCTTCTTTTAGATAGCCGATAAGACCTTGGGCATCGTCACCTTGGATCAAGAAGTTCTTCAGGCTGTGACCGCCGCCGTCCAGTACACCGCAGAAGGGGGCTGCTTTTGTGCCGACACAGGGGATGGTCTGACCGCCGAAGTCTAAATCGGCTTTGATGGATACATATTTGTCGCTATAGCTGTTGCTACTGTTGACTGCATTGGCGAAGGCAAGGTAGTCCGCTACAGTGCGGATCTCTATGGGGGCAGACCACTTGGCATAGAGGGTTTTGTTCCCTGCAGTTCCGGGAGGGATGGCTGCCATGGGCTGCCCTGTAAGGTTGGATTGCTCATACCAGCCTGCAAAGGCAAAGCCTTCCTTATAGATCATGCTTTCATCCGGCAGACCTACACCGGGGGCACGGGTATAGGAGGAGGCTCCTGTTCCCTTCCAGCTGCCGCCATTTGCTACATAGGTAATGGAGAAGGGAACGCCTGTAGGATAGGCATAGGAGGTCACTGCGTCGGGAGCGGGGAAGGGGACTGCACTGTAGTAATTCGCCGCAGTGGTGTAGGGTAGGTCGTCTCCCAAATTGGCACAGATGGTCTGATAGCCCAGCTGGACCCCATCTGCATAGGCATACAGGCGAGTACAGATGGCAGGCTGCTGATTTGGGGTACAAATAGCGGGGATCACAGGGGTGTTGGTATAAACACCGTTGCCGATTCTGCTTCGGGAGGAGGTGTTGATATAGGAGCCTACGATGCCGGAGCGGAAGCGTTGTACATTGGTCGCAGTGCCGGCTGCGGAGGTTCCACAGGCAGTGTTCAGATAGAAGCAGTCCTTGAATTCGGGAGTGTAGTCTGTTTTCACACGGGCAAGGGCAGCTATATCGCCGGTGGCCGTGACCGTACCTGTGTTGAAGCAACCGGTCATTTGAATATTTCCCTGCCCCCAGCCTGCGATGCCTGCGGCACCTCTTGCCACAGCGGTAATGGTGCCGAAGTTTCCGCAGTAGTTGAAGACGGAGCTCATTCTTGCCACACCTGCCAGACCGCCGATGCCGTCGCTGCCGGTGGTGGACTTGATGCTTGCACCGTTGGTGCAGAATTCGAAAGTGCAGCCATCGGCATAGCCTGTAATGCCGCCTGCACGGTTCCCGCAGGTGACGGAGCCGTTGAAGATATGCAGACCGTTAAAGTACGCCTGATAGCAGCTGCCGAACAGACCGCCGCCGTTCAGGGCACTGTTGTTGACCTTCAGACTCAGCACCTTGAAATTGTTACCGTAGAAGCTGCCGGAGAAGGATTTGCTCCAGTTGGAATCAGATACAAACTGACCAATGGGCGTATGGAGGGCATATTCCATGTTGATGTCACACAGCATATACAGGCTCTTTCCTGTAAAGGTCTTGCCGCTGTTCACCGCTGTGGACAGGGCGGTGAAGCCCGCAGCATCCGTGACCACATAGATAGATTCATTGGGGAAGCTGCTGTAATCTGCAATATTGGCAGCATCTACGGTAACTGTCAGGGAGGCTGCCTTGTCGGGCATTAAATAGCTGCGACCCTGTACCGTACCTGCATTGGCACTGAGGCTGACAGAAATGCTTTCGGGAACACCGACGGTGTAGGTATCTCCTGCATTTAGATACAGGGTAGCCTTGCTGGTCTTGCCCTTCGCTACGAAGCTGACTGACAGGGGATAGACACCGCCGGTTTTCTGCAGCTCCGGGAAGATGGCACCCTGAGACCATACAGGGGCTCCCCCTAAGGGAGACGCCGCATTCAGCAGGTATGCCAAGCGACCGGTTCCCAGATGATGTCTGGAGATTTGAGAGTTGCTGCTCGCCCAATCGTAGTCTGTGTAGCCCTTGTCAAAATAGTAATTGTTGAACATGGCTTTGGACTTGTTGGATTCTACAATACTATTGCTGTAGCGACCAATGGCGTATTTGCTTTCCGATGCAACAAGCTGACCCATGTTGACGCAGTTGTAGATCTGGCCCACATAGCTTTCACTGCTGCCCTGGCACCAGCCTGAGATGCCCGAGGCAGCCTTGACACCAGTGGCAGTGCCGGCGAAATAGCAATTTTTCACAACAGCACCGCCGTGGAGCCCGCCTACGATGCCGCCTACAGATAGGTAGTCGTAGCCGCCGGAGATGCTAATATCGGAGGAGCTCCAGCAGTTTTCTACAAGCCCCTTTTCTACGATACCTGCAAGGCAGCCGGCTCTCCAGCCATCCTTGCTGCAGGTGGCAGTAAAAACACAGCCCTCCATGCCCAGATTCCGCAGCACACCGGTAGCGCTAATTTTACCGATGAAGCCGCAGTTGGCATCCTTGGTAGTAACCTTCAGCCGCTTCACAGCATGGAAGCCACCGTCAAAGATACCTGCAAAGGTCACAGGAGGCGTATAGGGAAAGCCTTCCATATCAATGTCACAGATCATGCGGATGGTTTTCCCTGCAAAGGTATAGCTTTGCCCTAATTGGGAGAATTTCTGCAAGCCCTCCGGGGTGGAAATTTGGAATTCCGCAGCACTACTGTTGCTTTCATACAGCAGAATGTCGGGGATGCCCTCTGCTGCCTGTACCTCCACAGGGCTCGCTGCTCCGAGGGAGAACAGGGACAGTACACAGGCAAGGGTCAAAAACAGGGACAGAACTCGATGCTTCATAGGTACACATCCTCTCCGGTTAAGATATGTTTCATTGTACCATGTGAGCTAAAACTCGTCAATAGCAGGGCGAAAAAATTGGGATGATTAACAAAACTCAAACATTTTTCAAATCTTTTGAAAACATCCGCAAGGTACAATGTGCCCATAACTGAAAGAAAGAGGTTGAATATGATGAATCAGAACGATCAAGCATTTCTCGTGCAGAAAATCCGCACACAGTACACCGAAAGGGAACATACCGATCTTGATGAGCTCAGGGAATTAGATGCCAAGGTGAGGCGCCCGGCAAATGTGTTTGCCTACATCTTCGGCAGCATCGGCGCTCTGATTATGGGAAGCGGCATGAGCCTTGTGATGACCGACATTGCAGAGCTGGTAGGGATTCCGAATCCTATGCTTTACGGCATCGTGATCGGAGTTGTGGGTATGCTGATGGTAATCCTCAACTATCCCATCTACACTCGCCTCCTGAGTGCACGGCGCAAAAAATATGCGGATAGAATTGTTGCTTTAAGTGATAGAATTATGAAAGAGGAAGGGTAAGGAGCAATGGCAAGCTTTTTCAAGAAGGCCTTCCGGGATATGAAGGAAAGTGCAAAGGCACAGCATGAGGTGGATAAGGCGAATTTCGAAGCGGTGAAGGCTGAAGCAAAGGCGAGTTTTGAAGAAAACAGAGGGCGGAATACCTTCGCCGGGGCAAAGGCCAATGCGAAAAAACATTGGGATGATGCACATATGAGTTCGACTGAGAGAGCCGCAAGACTGCAAGAAGAGCGTGATGCGCAGATTGCAGAAGCAAAGGCAAGAACCGCAGCTGCGAAGGAACGCTACGAAGCAGCAAAGAAAACCTGATACCTCCAAAAAGGAACGAGGTGCTTTTGTCGGCACCTCGTTTTCCCCTGCGTATGCAAGAATGCTCCCTACCAAGCTCATTTGTATTTAAGATGAATTCCTATAATCCTGTGGAATGCAAACAAAACCTTAACATTTGCATGGTATACTGTATGACAGATGATAGGAAGTTGCGGAGGGACTACAATGTTTAAGCTCTTAATTGTTGAGGATGATAAGGAACTGAATAAAACGGTTTGCTCCTTCTTGAATCGCAGCGGATATGAGGCTGTGGGCTGCCTGAATGCCAATGATGCTTACGATGCCATGTATGAGAATGTGTTCGACTTGATTGTGTCGGATATCATGATGCCCGGCATAGATGGTTTCGAATTTGCAAAAACGGTTCGAGAGCTCAATGAGAATATCCCCATTCTGTTCATGACGGCCCGTGATGACATCGCCTCCAAGCAGAGAGGCTTCCGCATTGGGGTGGACGATTATATGGTCAAGCCCATTGATTTGGATGAATTGTTCCTGCGGATCGGTGCCCTTCTCCGCCGTGCCAAGATCGCAGCCTCACGGAAGCTGGAAATTGGCAGCTTCGTGATGGATGCGGATGAGCGTACCGCATATTTGGGGGAGGTGGAGATTTCTCTTACCAATCGGGAGTTCAGTATTCTTTACAAGCTGCTCAGTTACCCGAAAAAGACCTTTACCAGATCCCAGCTTATGGATGAATTCTGGGATGTTGATACCGAAACCGCACCCAGAGCCGTTGATGTGTATATGACGAAGCTCCGTGCAAAGCTGTCTAACTGTGATGCTTTTGAAATTAAGACCGTCCACGGACTTGGCTATAAGGCGGTGATCAAGTGAAGAAGCCTACAATGAGAGCTGTGCTGGGATCTGTCAGCAGCTTTCTGTTATTTTTCTTGACAGTGGGCTTTATTGTGTCCTGCTGCATGATGCTGTTTGTGACCATATTGGCAGATACCTTGGGGATCACCATTACCTCCCACAACATTGCCACTGCCGCAAAGGTAACCTTTTGGAATGTCATTTTGATCACCTTTCTTTTCAAAATAGCAGATTACATTCGCCGCAAAATCATGGTTGAGCGACCTACAAAGCTGATTACAGAAGCCACCGAGAGGATCATGTCCGGCGATTTTTCTGTTCGCATCAAGCCTATGCAAAGCTCCGGTATGGAGGGTTTTAATCAGATTGCCGTGGCGATCAACCAAATGGCGGAGGAGCTTGGCAGCGTAGAGACTCTGCGTACAGACTTTATTGCCAATGTGTCTCATGAAATGAAAACGCCCCTTGCTGTGATGCAGAATTACGGAACGCTTCTGCAAGCTCCTGATCTCTCGGAAGAAAAGCGGATGGAATATGCCAAGGGCATAACCGATGGTTCGCGTCGTATGGCAGATATGCTGACCAATATCCTAAAACTGAATCGTCTGGAGAATCAACAGATTTATCCGGAGATTTCGGAATTCGATTTAGGTGAGCAGCTTTGCCGATGCCTTTTGCAATATGAGGCTGTGTGGGAAAAGAAAAATATCGAAATCGAAACAGAGCTTGCAGAGGATGTTCGGGTAAAAGCGGATGCTGAGCTGTTGGATCATGTTTGGAGCAACCTTTTTTCCAATGCCTTTAAGTTCACACCTCCCGGCGGTACGGTAAGGGTATCTCTTACTGCTACAGAGCATCATGCTACGGTAAAGGTATGCGATACAGGCTGTGGCATGACTGCGGAGGTTGGTGCGCATATATTTGAGAAGTTCTATCAGGGCGATGCCTCCCACTCTGTTCAGGGCAATGGCTTGGGACTTGCCCTTGTGAAAAGGGTCATAGATATTATGCATGGGGAAATCGGTGTAGAAAGCACGGTAGGAAAAGGGTCTACCTTTACTGTCAAGATCGGACGGTGTTGACATGGAATGGAAGAAGCTGGTCAAATCCTTACTCTTTCCCCATATTGCCATTATGATCATCCTTGTTCCTGTTTCTACGGGACTTCTCGTGTATTCTATGGTGGCTTTAGGGACAAAGTCGCTTATTGCAGTTGCCTCCTATGTGCTTGCGTTCTATACCTTGACAGTATGGTGCATCAGGATTCCGCATTTAATAAGACTTATCAAGATGTTCAAGAATGAGAATAAGTATGTGCAAATCTGGAGAGGTGATACAAGACTCAGAGTGAATGTATCTCTATACGGAATGCTGATCTGTAATACTGCTTACGCATTCCTGCAGCTGGGGATGGGGCTTTGGCATCGTAGCTTTTGGTTCTGCTCTCTGGCAGGGTATTATAGTTCTCTTGCGGGAATGCGATTCTTTTTACTGCGTCATACAAGGAAGCATACCGCCGGAGAAAACATGCTGATCGAGTTCCGGAAATACCGTGCCTGCGGCATTGTGTTTCTTATTATGAATCTGACACTTACGATTATGGTCTTTTTCATGGTGTATTGGAACAGGACATTTCATCATCACGAAATTACTACCATTGCATTGGCAGCATATACATTCACTTCCCTAACATTTGCGATTCTTAACACAGTGAAGTACCGAAAATACCACAGTCCTGTCTATTCTGCCTCCAAAGCCATCAGCCTTGCTTCTGCCTGCGTGTCTATGCTGACGCTGGAATCTACCATGCTGACGACCTTCTCAGACGGAACAATGGGCATGACAGGACGACGCATTCTGCTGGGCATATCCGGTGGAGCGCTCTCTGTGTTTATCATTGCGATGGCAATTTATATGATCGCACAAGCCAACAAAAAAATAAATCTACTGAAAATAGGGGACGAATCATAGAATGGAAAACAAGGAAACCTTTCGTTATACCTACTCCGCAAAGGATCAGGCGGAAATCAAGGCAATTCGCAGCAAATATACTGCGCCCGAACGAACCGAAGATAAAATGGAGCAGCTCCGCCGCATGGATGGAGCTGTAACCCGGAAGGCGAGCACGGTTGCTCTTGTGCTTGGGGTGCTCGGTGCGCTGATTCTGGGAACGGGCATGAGCCTTGTGATGACAGATCTTGGGGAAATATTTGGTCTGTATGGTGCAGTGACCATGTTGGTCGGGATCCTGATCGGAATCCCCGGAATCGTCCTTATTTGCATGGCTTACCCGATTTATAATCGTGCGCTCAGGAAAGGACGAGAAAAAATAGCCCCCGAAATCATCAGACTTACGGATGAATTGCTGAAGTGAAGTGCCTCCCTGCAAATTGTATACAAAACAGAAGACGGAGCTGTGTGCCGCAACTTGGCACACTGCTCCGTCCTCTTGGGTTGAGAAATCGTAATTATACAAGCTTCATTCCATTGACGATCAGGTAGGAGGGCTGTGGATACATGGCAGTACTTTCTGCCCAACGCTGCTTCAGCTCGTGGCAGTCTATATCCTGCTCTGCTGTAAGCTCGGCTGTGATCAGAAGCTTGTTGTTCTCTCCGTAGGAAATATAGGCTTGGGCATCCTTGGCACCGAGGAAGCTGTTGAGGGCAGCCTCCAGAGAGCTCAGATCAACAAAGTGCCGACCGATCAGAGTTTCCTGCATGACACATCTGCCACTGTCCTCAAGGAAATCAATGGTGTTATCCGTCAGGAGTCTGGCAAGCTTCTGTGTGTTTTCACCGTCTATGTACAGCCGACCCCATGCCCCTACGGGCTGAATGGCATCGTATCTGTCCTTGATGGTGATCTGATGCATTGCACCATCCATTTGAATGCTGCGATTGTCTGCCAGATGCTCCTTGGGAATGTAGCTTCGGAGCTCTTGGAGGGAATCAGTGGTGATGAAGCCCTCGACTGTAGATTCAAGCACAGAAAGGAACACTCTGAGCTGCCGCTCCTCGAAGCGGTTCTCCCAGTAGCGGAGCTCGTAGATGAAGCCGTCCCCACTCTCATGGATCATGAGGTGGAAGGGCAGAGAATCCAGCTGCAGGGGAATGTGTGCAGCGGGCTTTCCGCCAATTTCCAGATCGCTGAACAGATCTCCCTGATATTGGATGAACATTTCATCTGCATGGAGGTTGCTTATATGGCAGCACATGGTTTCCATGACCTGCTTTGCAGAGGTGTTGAGGAGCTCCGCAACAGTGCGGGACTCATCTATGCGGCAGCGGAAATTGTAGACTGCGAACAATGCACCTGCTACAGCTGCCCATCTGCTGTCTGTCCGTCCGTTGTGGATGCTGGTAGAGATCACATCATCCCGATCAGCGAAGATGCTGATGCAGTAGTTGAAGGCTGTCAGGAAGAGAATGTTCTTGGATATTCCGGAGCTTCGGCAGAAGGCTTCTACCTGCTCCAAACGCAGCTTTTTGAAGGTGTCATGGATGGCAGCGTTTCTTCCTGTAGTCAGATCTCCGTTATTCCTTCTGTTCAGGATGGATCTGTCTATTTTCATTCCATCCATCAGTCGGCGGAAGTACTCCTCGTTACTCTGTCTGGATCCGTTCTCTGTGCGTAATTGCTCGTCCAAGGTGTATTCGTAGAAGGAGTAGGTCTCTTTCTTGACCTCTTTTCCCTCATACAGCTCGTTCAGATGTCTGAGCAAAATGCCCAGAGTCATACCGTCGCTGATGGCATGGGCAATGTCAAGGAACAGGAATTGCTGCCCCTCTACACTGTAGAGTCCAATGTGATATAAGGGCTCGCCCTTTCCGTAGAGATAGGGCTTGACCAAATTCGCACTTGTCTGAGCCCACGCTTCTGCGGAAATACTATGGATGGGAATGTGGATCTTCCACTCATCGTGACGGAACAGTGCCAGCCCCCGATCCTCGTAGGGTTCAATGGTGGCCTTCAGAATCGGATGAACCTCAAACAGTGCTTCCACCGCTGCCTTCAGTCGAACAAGATCTACACCACCGTCCAGTTGATACAGGAAGGGAATGTTGGAGGTGGTATTTCCTCTCATAACATATACCAAATATTTCTGCACATTGGTCAAGGGATATACCGGGCGCAGGGAGTGATCTGCCTTTTCCTCAGTGCTCTTCTTGATGTAAAGGGCTTCCAGCTTCTCTACAGAGGCATTTGCCATCAGCTCATCCAGCTCTGCGTAGAATTCCAGCTGGGTGCTCAGCTCCGTCAAGGTCAGAATGCAGCCCAGAGAATCCAGCCCTACGGAGAACAGATCCGTGTTGATGCCGAAGTCCTTATGCCCTAAGATTCCTGCAAGGATCCTGTGGAGCTTTCTTTGCAGCTCGGTTGTGGGCTGCTTTCTCTCCTCCACAGTGGCGATAAACAGATCTTCAGCCTTGACTCTTTGGCTTCTAACGACCTTGTTCGTGCTGGTCTTTACGAAGGGATTCCTGCGTACGAAGTGCTTCATGATCTTCTGGTAGGAAACCAACTTGCTGTTTACATCTCGGATGATCTGCTCTACGGCTCCGGGAATGTCTGTGACACGATTCAGCTTGGCATACTTGTCGTTGGGGTAGATCTCCGCAACCACCTGACTGCCCTCACCGTATACCAGACATTCCTCTACCAACTGATGATCCAACAGTAGGTTCTCGATCTGCTCCGGCGCCACATTCTCACCGTTGGACAGGATGATCAGATTCTTTTTCCGTCCGGTAATGTAGATGAATCGTTCTTCATCCACATAGCCCACATCTCCCGTTCTCAGCCAGCCGTCTTCGGTGAGGATCTCTCTTGTCAGCTCCGGGGCATTTACATATCCCATCATAACAGAGGGACTCTTTACCTGAATTTCCCCATCTACAATGCGGGTCTCGCAGCCCTTGACCAGCATACCGCCGCTGTGAGCCTTGTCTGCTCTGTTCATACAGGGGACGCTGATGCTGGGGGAGCATTCCGTCATGCCGTAGCCCTGTGCAATATAAACACCAATGGCTTGGTACTTGTCAACCAGTTCAGAGGGAAGGTGCGCACCTCCTGTAATGATCTGCTGAATGTTCTGACCATACACCAGCTTCTTGCATTCTTCCAAGCTTTTTCCTGTCTGCTGGCTGATCAGGACGATCTTAGTATACAGAGCGTTTGCGATCATGGGAACCATGTTCAGGTTCGTAGGCTGGAATACGCTCAGAGCCTCGCCCAGCTTATCCATGCCATTATGGAAGCAGGTGGTCGACCCAATGCCCAAGGCGGTCAGGAAGTCTGCCTTTAAGCCGAAGGCATGATGCATGGGCAGAACGCTGATCTGGGACTTTGCATCGAACTCCGCATTGAAGGTCGTGTCGATCAAATTCCTGTGGGACAGCATAACACCCTTTTCCACCCCTGTGGTGCCGGAGGTGAAAATGATAATGGCACAATCCTCTTCTTGGATCACAGGGCTGCAGGTAGCACCTCGGTATTGCTCAAGAAGCTCCTGACAGCAACCGTCTTCGTCCTGCATATAGAAAATGGAGCTTACGGTTTTACACCTTCTGCAAACAACTTCTCTGTCCATAGCAATTGCCTTGTGGTGGAGAATGATATCCACCTCAGCTCTGTTTACGCAGTTGCACAGGGCATCTTGCGTGACCTGGGGGTCCATAGGCACGGCAATGCCCCCACCGCACATGACGCCGAACATAACGGATGCATATAGCGCATTGTTGGGGCTTAGCATAGCGACTCTTACACGGTGCCCCAGCTTCTGACTCTGCTCCATGGTCCATACTGCAATGGCTTCCGTCTCCTGCTGAAACTGCCGGAAGGACACCCTTCCCACTTCTCCCGACTTAATAAAGCGGAGGAAGTCCTTATCCTCAAACTTCTCCGCCGCCGAATACACCAAATCTCTTACCGTAAGAATGGTTTCTCTTGTAGCCATATTGACACCTCGCTGATCATAGTTTCTAATTGGTCGGTTTTAAGTGACCGTATTTTTTCTGCCCAAATACACGAACCGTACCTATTATAAATGGTTCAAAGACGAAACGCAAGAACTATTTTGCCAATCAGCTTGTCGGGACCCGTTCCTCATGCACAACTTGAGACCGCCTCTAAAAGCCTGTGAAAATATGGCATTTTATGATAATGTATCGCAGATGCGATATGATGTTCTGCTTCGCAAAATGATGTTGCGACCCCACGCTTCGCAATGATGGGATGTTTGACAAGAAACATTAGGCGAAGCCGACATCATTAGTGTCAGCGGCATTATTCCCGAAGGGAACGTCATTTGCCGCCGACAAACATCATTGACCCCCTCTGAGCCAACGGCTCAGAGGGGGTCATGGTACGGGTATTCATTGTGGGATCATTCTTCCCAGAGGTAACGGATCCATGCGGGAGTAAAACTCAGTTCAGCATTGCGGTGCTTTTTTCCTTTGTTGATATTGAAATGCAGTGTCATTTCTCCCCACATATCAATATCAAATTTATACATTATTATATTCCATTGGTTCAGGTTTGCAAGCTCGTTTATGGAACGCTCCTCTTTCTTGCCACGGCGGGTCGGCTTAAATATGTACAGAGCAAGGTCACTTTCTATGTTGTCGAGACCGTAGGAAACGGTTACTTTACGGTAGGGGCTCCGATATCCGCTTTCACCGATTTCTCCATAAACAATGCGAATCTCATTCTCCACAACCTTTATTTCAGTTATGAACTCATCATGCATAGCCTCTGCGGCATAAAAAAGGCGGTTTTTATCATGAAGATCAAATAATTCTTCCAATGACATCTTTTCCTCCAAAGCAGTATCTCCGGGGTATACCTTTATTTAGGGGCAACTATTCAACCTCTACACTTTTTGCCCACAGGTAAAACTGATCTTCTAAAATAGGTGCATCGGAGGCCATACATAAAAACTGAACGATCCAAAAGGCATTAGAGCCTTTATAGGAATAGGAATAGCTTCTGGATCCATTGTCATCTTTCACATAGAACCAAAGGTCATCTTGGTTTTGAGCTCAATATCTGTATGGCCGTTATTTGCAATGACATTACCTACATACTCCTCCAAAGAACGATTTGCAAGACCTTCCTCTAATGAAAAATCTTCCTTTAAAACAACTACGCCACAATGGTTTGACACATAGTACGCATAAAAGCCCACTTCGCTCTCTTTTTCTATAAATTTATCTGTAAGAGTAAGCTTGATCCCATCCTTTTCAAAAATCTTAGGTTGTCCAATGCTGTCCTGATCAGGTACGAGCATTATTTCGGGAAAACATCCACATAACAAAAGGCCGCATGATAATAACAAAGAGATTATAGAAAACACCTTTTTCATATGTAAATTCTCCTTTTTATTTAATAATAACATAAACACAGGTTGATTGCAATCATTATGTTTTATGCTGCAACGAACATTTCATGGTTCGTATGGTTCTCTAAACACCGACCATGATTTTGGGATATGTTTGAGCAAGCACTGGATTTAGATATCTAACAAAGAACCCTTCCTGTGTAAAGAAAGTTAGGCGAAGCCGACATCATTTGTGAAACAACATCATTTGCCGCAAACAAGTATCATTGAGCCCCTCTGAGCCGATGGCTCAAAGGGGTTCATGCCACGGGCGCTCATAATGTCCTTGGCCCCTGAATACGGCATCGACCGCCAGAATGCACATATTGATAGAAACGAAATCTTAGTGAAATATCCGCCGAAGGCGAATGTGAAACAATGACCTGCGGTCATTGTGAAATTTGATGCTAACGCATCAAATGAAATAAAATAAATCCCTATGTGCCGCAGCACATTTCACATTGCGTAGCAATATTTCACACGCGAAGCGTATTTCACAAATCCGACAGGATTTATTTCGTTGAAAAACCGCCGATGCAACG
>JAGBGB010000213.1 GCA_017936205.1 Oscillospiraceae bacterium | reverse complement strand
GTGTCTTCGCCCGAGAAACTACCGAATGGCAAAGAGCATCGTTCTTTTTGAGTATGGTTCAAAATCGTAGTGCCACGGGCGAAGACACAGCTTCGCCCCTACAGCGCATAATTTTCGCTGAAGGCCCTGCTATATAACGGTTTGCTTATTAAAGGTTATAACCTGAATCCGTTTTATTAGAAATAAGTATAAATATGAAAGGAAATTGGATCATGAAACTGACATTCAAACGATTTCTTTTGCTTCCGACTCTGATCCTTTGTCTTACCCTTCTTATGACCTCCTTGTTCGTTGGAGCAGAGGAAGCTGAATACAGCGGAAGCTGCGGCGAGAACCTGACATGGAGCTATGACTCGGATACCCTCACCCTGAGCATCAGCGGCAGCGGTGCTATGTATGACTTTACAGAAGAGCCTGCCCCCTGGGAGCGCTATTCTTATGAGCTGCAGAGCGTAACTGTTGCAGAGGGCGTGACCACTCTGGGAAGCAACTGCTTCTATGACTGCCAGTCCCTTACAGCTGTGGGCCTTCCGGAGGGTCTGCTTTCCATTGGAGACAGCTGCTTTACCAACTGCTCTGCATTAGAGAGCATTGTCCTTCCCCAGACCCTGACCACCGTCGGAGATGCCGCCTTCTCCGATGCCTCTGCACTGAAGACCATCGTGTTCCCTGACAGCGTCACCACCATGGGCGATGTAGTCTTTTTCTGCTGCTATGAGCTAAGCTCTGTGGTTCTCCCTCAGGGGATCACGGAATTGGGGGAATTCTTCTTCTATTGCTGTGAGAAGCTGGAGAGCATCAGCCTTCCTGACAGTCTGCAGTCCATTGGGGAGAGTGCATTCCAATATTGTGTAATGCTGAAAACCGTAGAGGGCGGTGCACAGCTCCGCAGCATCGGAGCGGACGCCTTCCGCTACTGCTTTGCACTGGAGGACTTCACCCTTTCTCAGGAGCTGACTTACCTTGGCTCCTATGCCTTCGCAGAATGCGAAAGTCTGAAAGCCATTGCCATTCCCCCAAGCCTTGCTTCCATTGAGGACTATTGTTTCGCAGGCTGTAAGAGCCTTGAAGCTGTTACCCTGTCAGAGGGCTTGACCTCCATCGGAGACAGTGCCTTCGAGCGCTGCTCCTCTCTCAAGGAACTCCTGCTTCCTGCCAGTCTGACTCGCTTGGGCTCCTGCGTCTTCTATGGATGCAGCAAGCTGCAGACCCTCCATGTTGCGGAAGGGAATGCCTTCTATTCCAACGATGCCTACGGCATTCTGTATGATAAGAAGCAGGAGATCCTGATCCGCTGTCCTGTAGCCTTCGAGGGTAGCTGTGTGATCCCCGACACCGTGACCCAAATCGAGCCCTCTGCCTTCCAAAGCTGCAAGAAGCTAACGGAGCTTACCATGCCTGACAGCGTGACCGAAATGGGAGAAAACTGCTTCGGAGGCTGCGGCGAGCTGAAGTCTGTCAAGCTCTCCAACGCACTGACCGTCATCAGCTTTTCTGCCTTCTATGGCTGCGAGTCTCTGTCGGAGCTCACGCTTCCCGAAACCGTAACAAGCATCGAAGCCTGTGCCTTTGAAGATTGTGCTGCCCTTGTATCTATGAAGCTCCCGGAAGCTGTAAGTAACATCGGCAACTATGCCTTCTGCGACTGCACAGCCTTGGAGCACATCAACATTCCTCAGGCAGTGACCGACATCGCCAGTATGACCTTTGCCTACTGCAGCTCCCTGCGGGAGATCAGCATCCCCCGCAGCGTTACCTTCATCGGCAACCAGGCATTCTACTGCTGCACAGCCTTGGAGAGTCTTACCATCTATGAGGAAACAAGCTATATTTCCTACTGGGCATTTGGTGAATGCACTGCTCTGAAGGCTGCCTATTTTGAAGGCAACGGATTCCATATAAGCCCCGAAGCCTTCGACGATTGTGATCAGCTTACCATCTACTATCGGCAGGGTGCAGCGGGCTGGACCAGCCCCACATGGAACGATATTCCCACTGCCATCTGGGAGGGGAAGGAGCCCATTTCTCCCGTTTTCTCCGATCTGAAGACGGACAGCTACTACTACAGCCCTGTGGTCTGGGCTCTGGAGCAGGGGATCACCACGGGAACAGGGAAGGATACCTTCTCCCCCGAACAGCCCTGCACCCGTGCACAGGTGGTCACCTTCCTGTGGAGGACCGCAGGCTCCCCGGAGCCGCAGTCCAAGGTCAATCCCTTCGCAGATATTGAGAAGTCCGACTACTTCTACAAGGCAATCCTCTGGGCAGAGGAGAACAAGATCACCACCGGCACCGGTTACGGAAACTTCTCTCCCAATGCCCCCTGTACCCGTGCGCAGGTGGTCACCTTCCTGTGGAGAATGGACGGCTATTACAGAGGGGACGGCGAGAATCCCTTTACGGATGTCAGCGAGGATGCCTATTATCGCATCCCGGTCCTCTGGGCAGTAGATGAGGGGATCACCACCGGCACAAGCAGCACCCGCTTCTCTCCGGAAGCCACCTGCACCCGTGGCCAGATCGTAACCTTCCTCTACCGTGCTTTCGCTAAATGGTACACATAACCCCACACATAGCAGTCCAAGCCATAGCAAATCGCAAAACAGAATAAAGGCAGATCCGCCCCCCAGCAGATCTGCCAACCAAGTCGGTGCTTATGTCCCCCAGCATAAGCACCGACCCTTTTGCACACCCAAGCAATCTATCCGCTCTCCCCGGAGCAAATTCCGACTTATCGTACCATTCGTAGGGGCGCGCATTGCGCGTCCGACAACCACCCAAAATT
>JAGBGB010000212.1 GCA_017936205.1 Oscillospiraceae bacterium | reverse complement strand
CAGCGATACATCAAACTGTGCGACAAATCGGGAACCTCGGCAGTGATCGGGGGCTGCTGTCCTATACTTTCATTGCATTGTTTTATTGAAAAATAACCATATTTCATTACAAAACTACCCTATACAACTATACAATGCAGTGGTTTTGTGCTACAATATGAAGATAAACGTTAATTCATTTGCACAAGGAGGAACCGATCATGAATCATCCATTTTCCACACGGCTGCTGTCTGTGCTGTTGGTGCTGGTTCTGCTGCTGTCCTGCTTCCCCGTGGGAGCTGCTGCACAGGAGAACAGTGACGAGACCGCCGCCCCCATTCCCACGGACAGCCGTGCTGCCCAGACCCTTGCCCAGCGTGCTGCGGAGCTGAAGGCGAAAATCAATAGCCTTTCCCCTGCCAATAGCAACATGAACGCCATGGTGGATCTGTCCGGCTTCGGCACCACAGCAGGCAGCCCCATCATTGGCTTGCAGGGGAATTATTATATTGCTTCCGTTCCCACTACAGAGGGAGCCCCCTCTTATGTCATGGACGGAGCATGGGCAGACACTGCCACCAAGAGCGGCGCCATCCCCACTGTCGAAGCAAGCATACAGAGCTTCTCTCTCCAAGGAGCCGTCACTGCTTCCGCATTCACCCTGATCTATACAGGCTTCTTCGAGGATCAAGCCCGTCATGCAGTCCGTTCTCAGAAGAAATTCCACCTTTCCCCTGTAAGTAACTCCACTGATACAGGGCTTAAAACGGATACAAGCGTTTCCACCGCACCCTATTTGATTTTCAGCACAGGTGCCGCCCCCTCTCAGGCTCAGGTATCCGCCGCCCCTGTCAGCGGTTCCTCCCGCCAACTCAAGCTGGCAGGATCGGGCAGCAGCTACTCCTACCAATGGGAGGCTGTGTCCCAGGGAGATCCCGTGCAGCTGTTCCGTATATGGGATACCACCGTGCTTTCTAAAGCACTGAAGCACGCCGCAGTCCTTCTTGACACCCCCGATAGCTACATTGCCGAGGAATACGACACCTTCCTTACCACCCTGTCCGAGGCACTGGATATGTACGATACATATAACAATGCCCCTACGAAAATGCTCCCTGCAGGGGAATACCCTCAGGAGATCATGGAGCGTATGGCTTGGGACTTAGAGGGCTACCATACTCTCCTTGACAGAAGCCTCAGCTACATCGATATCCCCGTAGAGATCTTTGACTTCCGTACAGACGGCTATCTTTTTGAGAATACCATCAACTATGCCTTCCGCTATGATAAGCGAGATGCAGATATCCCCGAACTGGCAGGCTCTGTTGCCAAGGATATCGCAAAACGCTTCGAGAAGCTGCCCCTTCTCCCCGGTGCACTCCGCAAGCCCTACAGCAACAAGAACAATGCCTCAAACCTCCGACAGGGCTTGACCTTGCCCAGCTTGTTAGGGGATACTTTGGTCTATCATCCGGATACCATCATCTTCCTTGCCCACTCCCTGTGTCTGAAGGAGTCTGTCCTACCCCCTGCTGTAGCAGCCTATGTTCCCGGGCGGGTCAGCCCCCTGGACGACTTCATAAAAGAGAACATCTACAGGCCCTACAACAAAGAAGGAGTCACAGAGGCCCAGAAGACAGCCATCCTCGGCTCATGGGAGCAAACACTGAATGATAAGCTGGGTGGCGTGAACGGCAACCCCCTGTTATGGTCTGAGGTAGAGACCGCCCATGATCTTGCCTATTATATGCTGCACTATCTGTGGAAGATCGTGCCGGAGGACGACACCTTCCATACAGAAGCCGCTCCCGACAGAACCGACCCCAATTTAGTGGATCAGAGCAACAATCGCTATAACAAGCATGTCCCCCAGCGAGACACCCTCCGTCTTTACGGCAATTCTGAGGGTGTTTACACCATGACCTCCTACGATAAAGTGGGCTATAGCGGCCGCTATACCTTCAACCTCCAAACAGACTCCGATATCATAAAGATCAGCCACCCAAATTTCGCCCCCATTGACGGCTTGGGCTTCGAGGAGCAGGGCGTTCTGAAGAACCACTACGACACAGACCCCAGTGCTACCCGTATGATCATAGAGAATAAGGATTGCTACGACGCCAACTACAACTTCTCCATGCATGCCTCCGGCAGCTTCATCTACTATGCCGATCAGGATCTGTACTTTGAATTCACCGGAGACGATGATGTGTACTTCTTCATTGACGGAGATCTGGCTGTTGACTTGGGCAGTTCCCACGCCCCCAAGGACGGCAGCATGCAGCTCAATGATTTCAGGAAGCAGGACGGAACGGCTCTGGTAAACGGTCAGGTCTACTCCTTCGATATGTTCTACACAGAGCGAGCCACAGGCGACTCCAACTTTGCCTTCACCACGAACATTAAGCTCTTCGACCCGGATGCCACCACCTCCAAAGGGCAGTATCTCCTGACCCATAACGGAGAGAGTCAGGTGGGCAATACAGGCTTCGGCACAGAGCTGGCAGAGAACTCCGAGGTCAGCATCGGCGACACCGTAGCCTATAGCTTCGAGCTGCTGAACACCCGTCCCCAGCCCCTGACCAATGTATCCTTCACCGACAACACCTTAGGGGTGGACATTTCCAAGGACTCGATCAAGCTCTGCGATCCTACGGACAACTATGCCCTTACCAAGGGCGCCAAAACAGAGATCACGGATCTCATGGTAGTCTACCGCAGCTACGATGCTCAGTCGGGTGTAGACCGCTCTGCCCCGGAGCTTTTGGGCTACAGCACCATGAAGCAGCGCCTTGAGGCTGCAAACACCGCTGCCAACGGGATGATCACCGACTTCTCCCCCCTGTCTCCCGGCAGCTATCGGATCAAGCTCTCCTCAGAAGCCGAGCTGAAAGCTCTGTTGGAGATCGGCATACCCATGAACTGTCAAATGATCGTCTACGGCTTCAAGCGGAACATGGTCAAGACAGACCTATTCTACAAGAACACCCTGACCTCCCTTGCCTACTACCGCCGCTTCAATGTGGAAGGAGAGCTGTACGGATCTCCTGTTTCCGTATCCGGTACCGCAGAGCGAAGCATCCGTGTTCCCGATGTAGAAAGCATTGCCCGTCCCACTGCGGAGGCGGAACGCTATGTCATCGACTATAACAAGCCCCTGCAGATCTCCATTGAGGATCTGACCAAGCATGTATACAGTAATCGGAAGGTCACCGTAGGGAAGCTCTTAGGCTTCTCTCTCACAGGCCCCAACGGCGGTCTTCCCCCCTACATTCCCACGGATCTGGCTTGCGACAAGCCCACAGGGAGCAAGGATCTGGAAACCCCCTGCGGCACCGTGACCCGTAATGGGGACACTCTGACCTATACCCTCAATGGCTTCCTGTCTCAGATCGACCGCTTCTACGCAGCCATCGAGCTGGACGGCATGTATTACCTATCCAACGGTCAGCAGAAGGAATACCCCTGTATTATGGTGGAGCTGCAGATCATCCCCGCTGCCACCATGTATTACGAGCCCAATGGGGCAGCTCGTGAATTTACCAACGAGGACAGCTTCTGCGACTACCTGTTCTTCGACTTCCGCAACGATCCTCTGGATCAGGAGCGTTACAGCACCGGGCTGTACGGTGGCATCAACTTCGATGACGGAGAAACCGTCCACTGGCGAGGCAATTCCGGGGTCAGAGCCATTACCATGGATCCCACCAAGGAGGGCGCCATGGTCATTGATGCCGCAACCAACATTCCCAGTGTTGCCGTGGACACCGTTGCCCGTTCCTACTCGAACACCGATCAGCCCCTGCATTATAAGTTCTCAGGGAAGGATAAGCTGATCTACCGCTTCAAGATGAAGGGCTTCGCCCTCGCCACCGGAAGCAATCCATATGTCTCTCTCCACAGCTACCAGGACGGAACTCCGCGCATACCGAACAGCACCAAGTCCCAGTACACCTTTAGCAAGAACTATCTGAACAACGACACCTATCTCTATGTCTCCTACGATCTGAATGCCGCAAACTACGACTACAGCTACCTGAGCCGTATCCGCCTGTACTTCGGCAATATTAAGAATCTCTCCGAGGATCAGCCGGGGCAGCTGACCATCGACTACATCTACATCGGCCCCGAGGACAGCTTCCCCATGGATGAGCATCTGTACTTCGATTTCGAGGATCGTCCCGTTGACCGCCTGAGATACAGCGCAGGAATCTACGGCGCCCCCAAATACAGCGACAACTACGATACAGAGGCTTGGCGTGCAAGGCAAAGCACCTCGACCTCCACTTATCCAAGCTTTGACACCGATGCCGGAACCATGAGCTTCACCATCCCCAGTGAAACCGTGCTGCAGAACAATTCTTATCACACCTATGTTCAGTTAGGTACATCCATCCCGACCAAATTCCCCCTGCAATTCACCCCTGCCAAGGCAGAGAAGCTCTCCGTCCGCTTCAAGCTTGAGAATTTGAAGGTCACAACCGCCGTAGATGCCAATGGCAATGCCTATGCCCCCAGACTGCGGCTGGCATACTATCAGAACGATGCCCGTGCCGAGGTAGACGATGTACGCAATGCTGCCACTACCCTGCTTTTTGATGAAGCAAACAACATAGATTGCTTCACAGGGGACTTCGTGACCCTGACGGTCGATACCTCGTCGGCCTTCCGTAGCTGCAGCCGCATCAGCACCATCCGCTTGCTCTTCATGGGTCTTTCCATTAAAGACCCCGACTTAGGACCGGGAAAGATCACCATTGACACCATCTTTATCGGTTCAGAGAAGGATCTGACTCGTGTAGAGCCCTATTACGGTCAGTTCTGGCAGACGGTTACCGACGGCACCGAGCAGGAGGGCGAATATCAGCAGTCTGACTTCGTCAACCGCACGGTCTATGATATAAACGAGTCCAAGGATGCACAGTGCTTCTTCGTAGACTTCGACAACACAGCTGCGGATCAGACACGCTACAGCGCTGCTGCCTATAATGGTCAGAATCCGGATGAGATCGCCTGCTGGTACAATTCCGTCAAGCTGCAGAAGCATGAGATCAACAACGATTCCGGCTTGATGATCCTGACCGCAAAGGACAAGTTAGACCAGTCCGACTACCCGGATGTGTACCAATCCCTGTACGATCTGAATTTCGACCCCAGCCATGCCGAGGTCTTCCAGATCCGCTTCAAAATGGAGAACTTCGTCCGCAGGACGAGCTCCGGCTTCTATGTGGAGCTGCAGTACAACTACGGCAACCATACCGGCACCACCAAGTCCTGGCTCCGCGGAGTCGTCATAGATTGGGAGCGGGACATTGAGGAAAAGTATCTCACCAACGGTCAGTTCGTCACCATGACCGTAGCACTCAAGGATGCCTTCCGTCAGGCAGGAACCATCCACTCCATCCGTCCCTACATTGCAGGTATAGCATCCTCCGGCATAGAGGGGGCTGATCCCGGTGTTATGTCCATTGACTACATCTACATTGGCCCCAGAGATCGCACCCCTGTGGATACGGTCTACGGCTACGATCCCTCCTATGACAATGACCCCCTGCTGTCCGACGGCAGCAGCCTCTATGTAGAGGGCGCAGGCATCCGTCTCAACGGCACAGAGGGAATATTCACCGAGAGCAGCTTCTCCTTCACCGGCACCGGCTTCGACATCATCAGCCGCACAGGTATGGATCAGGGAACCATCCGCACCACAGTCTATTCCGACCCGGAGAGAACCAAGGTCGTCAAATCCCTGACCGTCAACAACAAGGGAGAGCTGGAGCTGTACCAGATCCCCGTGGTCTCCATTCAGGGTCTGCCCCACGGCACCTACTTTGTAACCGTCGGAGTCAACAAGAAGATCGAAGGCAGCCCCATGGGACTGTTAGACCGTGGGAACCAATTCTACTTCGATGCCCTGCGGATCTACGATCCCATTGATACCAATCAGGATGCCGATACCTACCGTGTCTACAAGTTAGACAAGGAAGCCAACGACTACATTAAGGAGATCCGAAACATCCTCCTGAGCTCCGAGGAGTTTGAAGCCCTCTTCGGCTCTCAGAACGGTGCGGTCTTCATTGATGCCCACAAGAAGGGCGAGGGCACCTACATCGACCCGGAAACCGGCGAGGAGAAGCCCATCTACGACCAAGAGATCTCCATTAACGACCACTATGCCATGAATGTTCAGACCTATAACAAGGTAGGCCCCAAGAACGAGGTATACTTGGATGCGAAGCAGGCAGTCGCCTTCCGCATAGACTTCAACAAGGGACAGCTCCCCGTCAGTCTGGATATCGGAGCCAAGACCATCTGTGACACAGAGGTGCAGCTTGTAGCAGGCATCGTCAGCAGCCCCGACGATCCGAGCAGCGTGCTGCAGGTCACCAATCGGAAGCAGGTCTCCCTGAAAACCTCCACCTCCATGTACTATCCCATGAATTTTACGAGCTCCCAGATCACCAGCATCGACCATGACGGGAACGAGACCATCGATGAACGCTACTGCTACATCGTCCTCTACAACCCCGGCAGCGGCACAGACCGCAGCGGGGAGGATGTGGTCTCCATTACGGATATCAAGGTAGCCTACGAGCGGCCCGCAGGCTCTGATCTGCCTGAGGATAGCATCGGTGATACGGAGATCCAAATGAGATCTGCCACCGTAGAGGCTCCCGTGAGCTTCAGCGTAGACAGCTCCACCGCAGAAGCCGCCGCTGTCTTCCTCCGTGGAGAGATGGAGCTTCCCCTCCTGCCCTCGGATGCCAAGCTGTCTCACAGCCTGCAGTTAGAGAGCAGCATCATCCTGAATTACGCCCTTGCGAAATCCGCCGTCGAGGGCTATGACAGCCTGTACCTGCAGGTCAAGCTGCCCAAATATGAGGGCAGCAAGCTCACAGCCTATGAGACCCTGACCCTGCAGCCCGAGGATCACGGCAGCTACTATTACTTCCCCCTGACAGCTCTGACTGCTGTGAATATGACAGACGAGTTAGAAGCTACCCTCTATCTGCAGAAGGATGGACGTACCTACGCTACAGAAGCAGACCTGTATTCCATCGCCCAATATGCCTACCGTCAGCTTCGCAAGGAGGGTAGCAGCAGCGCCCTCAAGACCCTCTGTGCAGACCTGCTGCAGTACGGCGCCAAGGCACAGCTCTTCAAGGGCTACCGCACAGATTCCCTTGCAGATGCCGCCCTGACCTCGGAGCAGCGGAGCTACCTGACAGATCTGAGTACCGTCCCCTTCGGCAGCACCAACGAGATCTTAGAGGATCTTCCCAATGCTCCCATAGCATGGGTGGGCAAGTCTCTGGATCTGCAGAGCCGAGTCAGCCTCAAGTACATCTTCGCCCTGAGCTCCTATGAGGGCGCCCTGACCGACCTGAGCCTCCATGTAAGCTACACCGACCTGAACGGCAAGCTCTGTACGGCAGTGCTCACGGAGCTTGAGGAATACGACCCCACCGCAGGCCGCTACGCCTTCACCTTCAGCGCTCTCCGAGCCGCAGAGCTGCGAAGCATCGTCTCCGCCCAAGTCTACGCAGGCAGCACCCCCGTTTCCCCCACCCTGCGTTACAGCCCTGCCACCTACGGAGCCAATAAGGAAGGCACCCTTGCCACCCTTTGCCGTGCCCTCCTTGCCTACAGCGACAGCGCAAACACCTTCTTCAAAAGCTAAGCCCCACCCGCCCCACAGGACCCCCAACCCGGGCCCCGTGGGGCGGCAGTCCTATCCCCATTTTCCGCACCCTTCGTAGGGGCGCGCATTGCGCGTCCGACAACCACCAAGAATTGGTGGTTGTGAAAAATGTTTCGTTTTTTGGAGAAATTACATCCTTTTCGGTGGTTT
>JAGBGB010000018.1 GCA_017936205.1 Oscillospiraceae bacterium | reverse complement strand
CTTCATCAACTTTGATTTGGAATACAGCTATGATTGGGCATATTGGCTCAATATGGGCTGGTTCATTGGCATGGGCTTCTACTTTGTAGTTATGATGCTTCTGAAAAGCCGTGTTCCCGGCAGTCGGAAGCTGCAGAAGATGCCGGTTGCGATCATGGCCTTTGCAGCCCTGTTTTGGCTCGGCTACAGCTTGCGTCTGTATAACTGTGATATTACGGTCATGGACTGTCTGATCATTACCATGCTGCTGGAAAGTGCAATTCAAAGTGGTCTTTTGCCCTCTAACACCCGATATGGTGAGGTGTTTGACAGTACCACTGTTCCTGTACAGATCGTAGACCGGGACTATCAGCCTCACTATGTTTCGGGGGCGGCCTTGCCGGTCTCGGAGGCGCAGATGCGACAAAGCGCCCATTCTACTGTGGATTTGGGTGACTCTCTCCTCAGTAGCGCTCCTATTCAAGCAGGGCGTGTGGTTTGGCAGGATGATATTACTCGGCTGAACGATCTACGTACTCGGCTTAGGGATGCCGTTGAGCAGTTGGGTGAGGAGAACACCCTCCTGCAAGCGGAGCTGGAGCTGAAGGAAAATCGGGCGAAGGCGGATGAGCAGAACCGCCTGTATGATCGGATCACCCGGGAGGTGGAGCCCCAGCTAATACAGGCAGACGAGCTACTGCGCCGGATCGAAGAGGGCACCGAAGACAGTCGCAACCTCATTGCAAAAGTGTGTGTTTTGGGCTCCTATATCAAGCGCCGGGGCAACCTACTGCTTTTGGGAGAAGCGGCCGGCGTGATCCACGCAAGAGAACTGGAATATTGTATCCGTGAATCCATGGATAATTTGAATCTTTCAGGAGTCTTTACTTCCTTTAACAGTCGGTGTGAAGGGGATATGCAGCTCGCTTCCATTGTGTCTGCCTATGATTTCTATGAATTACTTGTGGAGCGGCTTTTGGATAGCATGACGGCTATGATGGTCAATTTGACCTGTGGGAAGGGGTATATCTCTATGAATATCCAGATGGGATGCCGTGAGGAAATCGCCCAACAGGTCTTACAAGACATATCCTTATCACGTGGCAGCTTCCGCTATGAAATCATGGAAGAAGATGTGGTAATTGACCTGACGATCATAGAAGGAGGTGGGGAAGGATGCTAAGCTATTACGACATTTCCATGCCACTACGCTGCCTGGTGATCCTGTGTCTCTTCCTGCTTGTTTGTGTGGGTGGCTATTTGGTCGCACCGATTTTTCGTCAGAACAAACTGTGTTCTAAGCTTCTGCTGTCCCTATCTATCATAGTTTGCGTAATTCCCATGATGATCTATGTAGCAGAAGCCAGAGCAATCCTGCGACAGCTACAGATCCCATCTGTGTCCTTGTGGCTCTGTAACCAACCTCTTTTGATCCCAGTTGTTATCATCCTCTTCGTAACCGTATATTATGGATACCTAATACGGGAGGAGCAACGCTTCCGTAGCAATACCGTTACACGCTCCTCTATTCGGGAGGGCGTGGATCAAATCACCTCCGGCTTGTGCTTCTATGTAGAAGGCGGCAGACTGATTCTCTCCAACAGCCGTATGAATGAGCTGTGCCATGCCATCGTGGGGAGAGATCTGCAGAATGCAGAGCTGTTTTGGCAGATCCTCAGTGGGGGAGAGGTTAGTCCCACTGTAGAGCGGATTTCCTATGGCAGCTATCCCAATTTCCGTTTAGAGAACGGGAAGGTATGGACCTTCTCAAGGGAAAAGCTGGACGGTTTCATTCAGCTTACTGCAGCGGATACCACATTACAGCAAGCCTTGACCGATGAACTGCGAGATAAGAATTTAGATCTTGCTGCTATGAATCTCCGTCTGCGGAAGTACGGTGAGAATGTAGATGAGCTTGCTCGTTCCAAGGAGCGTTTGGAAACCAAGGTTCGGATTCATGGTGAACTGGGGCAGGCCCTCCTTGCCGCCCGTCGATATTTGGTAGACCCCAAAGCACAGGAGCCGCCTCTGGACATTTGGCGGCGGAATATTGCCATGCTCCGTAAAGAGATGGAGGCAAAAAAGGCTGAGGATCCTCTGCTGATCTTGAAGAAGGCTGCCGCTTCTGCAGGGGTTGAGCTTGTCATTCGTGGAGAGCTTCCCCATGATCATGAGTACCGTCAGTTCTTCCTTATAGCCGCTTCAGAAGCTCTGACCAACGCAGTAGTCCATGGGGATGCCAAGACTCTGTTTATTGAACTCCGAGGCACGGACACCCACCGGACGATGCAATTTACCAACGACGGTGTCAGTCCCAACCAACCGATCACAGAGGGTGGTGGTCTCAGCTCTCTGCGACACAAGGCGGAGAATAACGGTTTTGTCATGACTGTAGAAAGTACACCGCAATTTGTATTGACCATAACAGGAAGAAGGGAGTGATGCAGGATGGTCAATGTCATGATCGTTGAAGACGATCCCATGGCACAGAAGCTGTTGGAGATTTTCGTTAGCGGAAATACCGACTATCATGTAGCCCATACCATCGAGAGTGCTGCAATGGCAGAATTCTACTGTATGACTCATTCCATTGACCTGATCCTCATGGATGTCTGTACAGCTATGAATGTCAGTGGATTAGAAGCTGCAGAGAAGATCAAGGCTCGCTTTCCACATATTAAGATTATCATTATCACCAGTCAGCCGGAATGCAGCTTCATAGACCGAGCCCGTTCTGTAGGAGTAGAGAGCTTCTGGTACAAGACCGCCTCTGCAGAGGAGATTCTAACCGTCATGGATCGCACCATGGCAGGGGAGAGCATCTATCCCGACAGCACTCCCAGCTTGAAGCTGGGGAATATTCTCAGTGAGAATTTTACAGATCGGGAACTGGATGTCCTGCGTCTTGTAGTTGCCGGTGAGACAGATGCAGCCATTGCAGAAAAGCTCTTCCTGTCCCTAAGGACCGTGAAGCAGCATATTCAGTCCATGCGAGATAAAACCGGGTTTCGAAACCGTACAGAATTAGCAGTTCGTGCAAGGGAAAGTGGTTTGGTTATTAATAATCAAACTAACGAATAGTATTATTTTTTTGAGTGTCGTCCGAAAGGGCGGCACTTTTTTTATATATTGGAAAAGATTGCACGAAAGTACGATGTGTGAAAAACATGAACTTGTTAAAATAATAACAGGAGAAGTATCGTCATCGGTGATCCTTGTAGATAAATTGCATACTTGACATTCGAAACGAAGGAGGGATGGTTATGCGACGGATCGTGGTTAGTATCCAGAATGGTCTCTTAGCTGAGGCTTTGACAAAGCTGTTGGAAAGCTCCGGAAATTTTCAAGCATATCGCACTGCGGTGGATGGGAAGAATCGTACAGTCCAGGCTTGTGTTGCGTGTAGTGCTGATATCGTGCTGATGGAAGTTACAAGTGTTCAAAGTACTGCACTGGATACTCGCATAAATGAAGGAAAACAGATTCGAGAACTGGTTCCGGGATGTAAGATCGTTTTGCTCTGTGATGAGAAATTATCACCGGAGATCGCTCACGAAGTCATTCAAGCAAAAAGAAATGGCCAGATCGATGCCTTCTATTACTCGTCCCTTACGGGGAAATATCTTGTGGCTGCCCTTTATGCACTCTAATAGTGCAAATGGAGAAGGAGATTAAATGCAGGATTTATTAGTAGATTATTTAGTGGAGCATCCGCAGAAGGAGGGCAGCTGTTTCTCTCTTACCTGTGCAATTTGCAGAAAGGTATGGAGAAGCACTCCTGTAATAGGGAAGCACACAGAACTTGAAATTGGATCTGCCATTGCTGAGGAAGCGATGAGAGATAACAGAATGTGTACCTTTTGTGGGCGTCCTGTATGCCTGAACTGCTTTGAAGATGTAGAGGGAATTTTCCTTTGTGTTCTTTGTGGACAGAAACTTCGGGGAGACCGCAGAAAGTTTTGTGTAATCGACAAACTATGACAGTATGAAGTTTGGCAACGAAGTCAAGAATGAAAGCATAAAACAAATCAGTCAAGACGAAAAGGAGCCAAAATCATGCAGTCAGCACCACAGGATTTATTG
>JAGBGB010000211.1 GCA_017936205.1 Oscillospiraceae bacterium | reverse complement strand
TTATTGCAGGATGAATATCCTGCACCGCCTATGGCGGCAAGAACAGTATTACACGGCATTTCTTGGCGGCTTTGCCGCCATGCCGCTTACCAGCGGCATAATAAAACGGTTAATCCGTTTTATTAGAAATAAGTATAAAAGCAAACGATCTGTACTGAGAGAAACTCCTCTGTACAGATCGTTTGTTTTGTATCTCAATTATCACAATGCCTCGCCTTCGAAGGTTTTGGTGGCGTAGGCGTTGAGGGTCTGGTCTGCCAGGTTCCCTGCCAGATATTCATAGTAGCCCTGAGCCCCGATCATGGCGGCATTGTCACCGCAGAGGGACAGAGGGGGCATACACAGCCGCACTCCCCGCTTTTCGCACTGCTCTGTGAGAGCTGCGCGGATGTGGGAATTGGCTGCAACCCCTCCGGCTACAGCCAGGGTTTTGTAGCCCGTCTGATCCAGCGCCATCATGGTGCGGGGGATCAGCATTTCCGTCACAGCGGTGCAGAAGCTTGCGCACAGGTCGGGAACCTGAATTTCCTCCCCCTTCTGCTGCTTGTTGTGGATCAGATTCACCGCAGCAGTCTTCAGACCGGAGAAGGACATATCCAGAGGATTGCCGCTGAGCTTGGTATGGGGCAGAGGATATACAGAAGGATCTCCCCCCTGTGCAGCCTTGTCCAGTGCTGCGCCCCCGGGATAGGGCATATTCAGCATCCGCCCCACCTTATCGAAGCATTCCCCCGCTGCATCGTCTCTGGTAGAGCCCAAGACCTGCATATCCGTATAATCCCTCACATCCACCAGCATGGTATGACCGCCGGAAACCACCAGACACAGGAAGGGGGGCTTCAGGTCCGGATAGGCAATATAATTGGCTGCAATATGCCCCCGAATATGGTGTACAGGGATCAGGGGCTTGTCCAATGCCAGAGCCGCCGCCTTGGCGAAGTTCACCCCCACCAGCAGAGCCCCGATCAGACCGGGGGCATAGGTCACCGCAATGGCATCAATGTCCCGACGGCTGACTCCCGCCTTCTCTAAGGCCTGATCTGCCAGACCGTAAATGGCTTCAATATGCTTCCGTGAAGCGATTTCCGGCACCACGCCACCGTAGATCCGATGGAGGGCTACCTGAGAGGCGATGCAGTCACACAGCACCTGTCTACCATCCCGAACTAAGGCGACCGCCGTTTCGTCACAGGAGGATTCAATGGATAGGATCAGCATGGCACAGCTCCTTTCTTAGGATCAAGGCATCTTCCTTGGGATCCTGATAATAATTGGGTCGTCTGCCTACCTGCAGGAAGCCCAGAGCTTCATACAAAGCAATGGCTGCCTCATTGGAGGCACGAACCTCCAAGGTCAGGCTTTCCATTCCCCTTGCACTGAGCTCTGTGATCAGAGCCTCCATTAAGGCTCTGCCAATGCCCTGTCTGCGGTAGGCAGGAGACACAGCAACATTCATCACATCCGCCTCCGGGGGCACGGACTGGGAGCCTACATATCCGGCTACTACACCCTCACGCTCCTCCACCAGCCAGAGACTGAGCTGATTTTCCAGCTCGGAGGCAATGGATCTCCGGCTCCAAGGGGCAGAAAAGCACAGCTTTTCCAGCTCCGCAACTGCGGACACATGGCTTTCATTCATGGGTCGGATCATTTTGCATCAAACCAGCTTTCTCCCATTTTTGCCTCTGCGATCAGGGGCACAGACAGCTTTACAGCATTCTCCATTTCACGGGTGATCATGTCCATGACCATATATGCCTCATAGGCAGGGCACTCAATGATCAGCTCGTCGTGAACCGTCAGGATCAGGCGTGCCTGCAGTGCCTCCTGCTCCAATGCACGGAAGACCCGAACCATAGCTAACTTAATAATATCCGCAGCCGTACCCTGAATAGGCGTGTTCAGAGCGATCCGCTCCGCACCGGAGCGAACATTGAAGTTGCTGCTCTTGATCTCCGGAATATATCTCCGTCTGCCGAAGGTGGTAGACACGAAGCCCTGCTGCCTTGCAGTGTCTACAATGTCCCGCATATAGGCACGGACACCGTGGTATTTGTTCAAATAGCTGTCGATATAAGCCTTCGCCTCATAACGGGACACGCCAATATCCTGTGCTAAAGAGAATTCCGAAATACCGTATACGATGCCGAAGTTCACCGCCTTGGCATTGCTTCGCATTTGGCCGGTAACCTGATCCAGAGGGGTGTTGAAAACCTGAGATGCCGTAACACGGTGGAAGTCCTCCCCGGACAGGAATGCCTGCTGCATGGCCTTGTCCCCTGCAATGTGTGCAAGGACTCGCAGCTCGATCTGGCTGTAATCCGCATCCACGAAGACCCAGCCCTCACGGGGCACAAACATTTTACGGATCTCACTGCCCAGCTCCTTGCGAACGGGAATGTTCTGCAGGTTGGGCTCCGTAGAGGACAGGCGGCCTGTGGCTGTCACAAGGTTCTGGAAGGTGGTATGGATCCGTCCATCGTCCCCAATAACCTTCTGTAAGCCCTCTGCATAGGTGGAGTTCAGCTTGGTCAGCTCCCGATAATCCATAATGGCACGAATAATGGGATGCTGAGACTCCAACTTCTGCAGAACGTCAATATTGGTAGAATAACCGCTCTTGGTTTTCTTCACAGGAGGCAGCCCCAGCTTGTTGAAAAGCAGCTCTCCCAGTTGCTTGGTGGAATTGATATTAAAGGGCTCCCCGGAGTAGGAGAAAATCAGCTCCTCACAGGCAGCGATCCGATCCCGAAGCATAGCTCCGAAGTCATGGAGCGCCTTCTGATCCACCCGAACACCGTCTGCCTCCATGTTCGCAAGCACATAGCACAGGGGGAACTCGATCTCCTCATAGAGCTTCTCCACCCCCTGCGCCTTCAGCTTTTCCTTCAGGGGCTCATAAAGCGCCTCAACAGCAGCCGCCCCACTGAACAGGGTAGCCTCCTTGCTGTCCTGAGGCAGCTCAAAATGCAAATACTGCATGGTCACCACAGGCAGGTCGTGGGTTCCGTGGGTCGCATCCAACAGGTAGTGGGCGACAGCTGTATCAAAGACGAAGCCCTCTGCAGCCAGTCCCTTGGTCAGGAGCTCACGGAGGATGGGTTTGATATCATGGGCGAGCTTTCGGATCTCCTTGCTCATGACCCCTGCCAGAGCCTGCTCATAATCCGCTCCCAGAGTCTGCTTCTGATAATAGTACATCATACTCTCT
>JAGBGB010000210.1 GCA_017936205.1 Oscillospiraceae bacterium | reverse complement strand
TACGGATGCTCTTACAGATGCCAATATGACAGCAGTACACAAGGCGTATTTGTCCGATATAGGGGCTGTAACCTTCGGCTGCACCAACAAGGTTCTGAATGATGTAGAGAGTGCCCCCATCACATGGGCAGGTAAGGCTCTGGATCTGGAATCCAAGGTAGCTCTGAAATTTGTCTTTGATCCTGTCAATTATAAGGGCGATCTGTCCAAGCTGAGCCTGAAGGTCAGCTATACGGACATACACGGCACAGCTAAGAATGTGACCTTAGAGGATCCTGAGCTCTACAACCCGGATCGGAAGCTTTATGCCTTCACCTTAGATGCCCTCTTAGCTGCAGAGCTTCGGACAGTGGTTTCCGTGCAGATCTTCGCAGGCAGCACTCCTGTATCCAGCACCCTGCAATACAGTGCCGATACCTATGGAAATAATAAGGAAGGTGTATTGCTTGAACTGTGCAAGGCTTTGTTTGCCTACAGCGACAGCGCAGGGCGCTATTTCAGGGGCTGATATCTGATTAGTTCGCTCTCCGTAAACCATTCTTATATTGAATCTTTAGGGAAGGAGACTGCTTGCAGATCGTGAACCTGCAAGCAGTCTCTGTCCTGATATGATGGAAAAATACATAGGAATATGAAAATAGTACTTGAAATTTTCATTGTTTGTGTTATACTATAATACATTAAAGCAAAAAACCTTCACAGCGTTCGGTTGCTTCGCTTGCTGAATGAATGCAGCTATTTGTGATGTGTTTGATTTTTAGAGATAGATTGGGGTATCGCCTGTGGAATATATGATTGAAAATGGCGTTCTGAAGCATTATTACGGAAAAACAGCCTCTTTTACTGTTCCTGAAGGAGTCCTTGCCATTGGTAATTATGCCTTTTCAGATTGCACTGTTCTTGAGACACTTCGACTTCCAAAGTCTCTTCAGAGTATCGGTGAAGGCGCTTTCTCAGGCTGTGAGAATCTTGTGAATCTAAAGATTCCCGATGGGGTCAAGAGGATCGGCGCCTACGCATTCGAGAAATGCCACCGCCTTGTGGATAAGGACGGATTTATCCTTCATAGGAATTGTTTGTTCCAATATTACGGCAGAGCTCGGGAGCCCAAGATCCCCGACCATGTAACAGAAATTGCGACAGGGGCCTTTCTGGGCTGTATGCAGTTGGAGCGACTCCGAGTTCCTGAGGGGGTTAAGACCATAGGAGCCATGTGTTTTGCTCATTGTAAGAGCCTGCAGTGGATCGTTCTTCCACCCAGTTTGAAGCAGATCGGTTATGGTGCATTCTTGAACTGCAGCGCTATGCAGGCGATCACCATTCCCGAGGGCATTGATCGTATTGAAGATCTGCTCTTTGATGGGTGCAGCTCCTTGCAGCATGCGTTGCTTCCTCTCAGTATTAGGAGTATAGGGAACTATGCCTTTTCCAGATGCGAGTCTCTGGAAGAACAGTCCATTCCTGCCTGTACCGATCGAATTGGGAAATATGCTTTTTGCTTCTGTGACCGGCTGCGGACTCTTGCTGTTCCTCGTTCTGTTACCAATATTGGCGCAGATGTATTCAATAATTGCAACAGACCATCTGTTCTGACTGAGAAGGGCAGCTATGCTCACATGTGGGCGAAGGAGTTCCATATTCCTGTGCATTTTATGGAGAGTCAATCTACAGTATAAAATAATGGGCACCATTGCAGATGACTGCAGTGGTGCCTATTTTGCAGAAGTCTTAGAAGCCAAGGCACTCCAACAGGGGTAGGTGCTCTGTGGCAGGGAAGTGATGATCTAAGCGATCCTCCGGGTTCTGACCGTGGAAATCGGATGCAGCGGAGCCCATGAGTCCATATTTGGCAGCAAGCTCCTTTAGTGCACTGCGCTGAGCAGCATCATAAGGTCCGTAGTTGACCTCCATTGCGCTTTCTGCACCTGCAAGGCATCGGAAGCAATCTAACAGCTTGTGATTCTCCTGCTCCTGCAACAGATAGTAGAATAGATGGGCGAGAACCGGGATCCCTCCTGCGCTGCGGATAGCAGAAACAGCCTCCTCCATGCTGACATAGCGTAAGGGGTTGGGGACAAAAGCTCGGCGTTCACCGTGAGCGCCGATGTATAGATCGAATGCCTCATTTACGGAAGAAACGTAACCTTTCTTAACCATGGTGGCGGCAATATTCATCCGTCCAAAGTGGGTGGTTTCCGGGAATTGCTTCTGCAGAGTGTCATAGTCCTCCAGAATGATATTACATTCTCTGAGTCGTTGGAGAATGGCTTCGATATAGGGACGGCGATCCGGCTGATTCTGCTTTAATACCTTCTGCAATGCAGGGGAGCTTGGATCAAAGTTTAATGCGACCACATGAAGCTCGGTTTCCTTGTCTCCTGTGATCGGTGCAAGACAGCTGATCTCACAGCCGTGAACAAGTTGGAGTTCAGGATTTTGGGCTTGCAGTCGGGGGAGGTCAGAATAGATACGATTGTGATCGGTGATGGCAAGAATGCGGATCCCTGCAGCCTTGGCTCGATCCAGAAGCTGTTGTGGACTGAGTGAGCCGTCGGATAGGTGACTGTGGGTGTGAAAATCAATGTAGAAATCCTTCATGCGTTTCCCTCCTTGTGAATGTGTCCTTACGGCAAAATATTTTAGCCCATATCATAATATAGAATTGCTTGTATGTCAATAGGCAATTTATGGTTTTTAAAGAATTTATACTTTTCATTTTTTGGTAAATATGATATAATAACGTGTAATGGGGTGAAATTCCCTATGATGAAATTTATCGTGGCAGGATAGCATTATGAAGAAGAAAAGAAGGAAAAGTGGATGAAATTTCGCCACCGCGTGGTACGACATGTGGCGGCTTGGGTCATTAAACCCTATTCAAAATGGAAGTATGGCATACAGATCGATCCCTTCCGAGAACAGGGGGATCGTCCGTATTTGATCCTCTATAATCATCAAACGGCCTTTGACCAGTTCTTTGTCGGCATGTCCTTTTCCGGACCTGTCTACTATCTGGCGAGTGAGGATCTGTTCTCCAAGGGCTGGGTATCCTCCCTGATTCGCTGGCTGGTAGCACCGATTCCCATTCGGAAGCAGTCTACCGATGTGACAGCAGTCATGAATTGTATGCGTGTTGCAAGAGAGGGCGGTACCATCGCCATTGCGCCGGAAGGCAACCGAACCTTCAGCGGCAAGACGGAATATATGAATCCTGCAATTGCCACGCTTGCCAAGCGGCTGAAGCTGCCTATTGCATTATACCGAATTGAGGGAGGCTTCGGTGTTCATCCCCGTTGGAGTGACTGCCTCCGTAAGGGAAAAATGCACAGCTTCGTGCACCGTGTAATAGAGCCGGAGGAGTATGCAGACCTGAGCCCGGAGGAGCTGCTGGAACAGATCCAAGAAGGGCTTATGGTTGACGAGGGGAAGGCGGATGCCACCTTTAAATCCGAACAGAGAGCCGAATATCTGGAACGAGCGGTTTATGTCTGTCCTCGCTGCGGCTTGGCAGAATTTGAGAGCAGCGGAAATGAGATCCGCTGTAAGCGCTGTGGTATCCGGATCCACTATGGAGAGGATAAGCGGCTGACGGGAGTGGGGGAGAGCTTCCCCTTCCAATTCCTAACCCAGTGGTATGAGTACCAGAAGGACTTTGTCAATGCACTGGATCCCATGAGATACGTACAGGAGCCCATGTTCCGAGACGTCTCTTCCCTGAGCTTGGTTCATGTGGAGAAGAAGAAGGAATTGCTCTATGATGCAGCCAAACTGGCTCTGTACGGGGATAGGATCACGGTAAATGAGGGGCAGGCGGATGAGCGGATCTTCCCCTTTTCAGAGCTGTCTGCTGTGTCGGTCTTAGGTAGGAATAAGGTGAATCTGTACTTCGGGAAGGAAGTCTACCAGCTTAAGGCAGACAAACGCTTCAACGGTCTGAAGTATGTAAACCTATATTACCGCTACAAAAATGTTACAGGAGAAAACCCGGATGGAAAATTTTTGGGACTATAGTGTGTGGGGCACACTGAATGTTGTGGCAACACTTCTGGCAGCCCTTCTGGTTGCTAATCTTTTGAAGAAAACCATCAAACCTCTGCAGGCATCTTTGATTCCAACCTCAGTCTTGGGTGGTTTGCTTCTGCTTTTGTTCAATGGACTCTTTAAGCTGTCCACGGGAAGGCAGCTTTTTGAGGAGCCTCTGTTCGGCACCAGCGGAACCATGACTCTGGAAATGCTGACCTATCATTGCCTTGCACTGGGCTTCATCGCTTCGACATTGAAAACCACTGAGGGCAAGATCAACAAGAAGCGTTCTATTGAGATCCTGAATACAGGAATCACTACCGTCTCTACATATTTACTGCAGGCTGTCGTAGGCTTCGGTATTACCATTGTTGCATCCCTTATCCTCAAGGATTTCTTCGCTGCTGCCGGCGTGCTGCTTCCCTTTGGCTACGGTCAGGGAACGGGACAGACTATGAACTATGGCAATATTTATGAAACAGAATATGGCTTTGTAGGAGGCAAAAGCTTTGGCTTGACCATCGCTGCACTGGGCTTCCTCAGTGCCAGTATCGGTGGTGTAATCTATCTGAATTATCTCAAGCGGAAGGGGCGTATTCGTCCTTCTAACTGGGAAAAGCTCCGCAATCATGAGCCTGTAGAGCGGGAGAATGAGATCCCCATGCAGGAAAGCATTGACAAAATGACGGTTCAGATCGCCCTGATCATCGTGGCATACTTAGCGACCTTTGGGATCATGACTTTCCTTGGGAATTTGCTACCGGGTATGCGGTCTCTGATATTTGGCTTTAATTTCTTGATCGGTGTCCTGTGCGCTACGGGGATCAAGGGACTTCTGAATGTGTGTAAGAAGACCAAAATGCTGCAGAAGGAATATACGAACAACTTCCTTCTCACTCGAGCAAGCAACTTTTTCTTTGATATTATGGTTGTATCCGGCATTGCTGCCATTCGCCTGTCCGTGTTGGAGCAGTATTGGGGGATCATGTTGATCCTTGGGGTCTCAGGCCTTGTGATCACCTATGCCTACAATTACTGGGTAGCGCACAAGCTCTTCCCCGAGTATCCGGAGGAGCAGTTCCTGATGATGTACGGTATGCTTACGGGCACTGCAAGTACAGGCATCATTCTCCTGCGGGAGCTGGATGGAGAATTCAAGACACCGGCTGCGGATAACATGGTATATCAGAATTTCCCTGCCATTGTACTGGGCTTCCCCATTATGCTACTGGCGACCCTTGCGCCACAGAAGCCCTATCTGACCTTTGGCTTACTGGCTCTGTTCTTCGCCGTATTGCTGATTGCCCTGTTCCGCAGCAGGATTTTCTGCAAAAAGAAAAGATGATCCGATTACGCTGAAATCCATCCACTACATTCTCTACAAATCTCTAATCAAGCTGAAAAAAGGGGCGGTCTCACAAAACTCGGTGAGACCGCCCTCCAACCATCCTTCATTCAATTCCGATTTGTCGAACGGTTTGATTTACCGCTGCGTAGGGGCGCGCATTGCACGTCCGGTTCATGGCGGAACGGCATGAATACAAAAACCCCGAAAAAGATGTATTTTTCCCAAAAATCGCAACATTTTTCACAACCGCCAATTCTTGGTGGTTGTCGGACGCGCAATGGAGGCTGCTGAAAAAGTCCGATTTTCAAAATCGTACTCCGAAAAAACGGGAGATTTTACGATATATGGTTTCAAAATGTTCGGAATACGCCGAGTTTTGTGGTAAAAATTTTTACAAGG
>JAGBGB010000209.1 GCA_017936205.1 Oscillospiraceae bacterium | reverse complement strand
CCTTATTTGCAAAGCAAAGGTAGATATCCCCTTCTGCAGTGACGCAATCCTTAAAGAAAGGATGATCCGTCATATTCAATGCCGCTGCTGCGGTCTGTCCGTCTTCTGCATCGGTATAATAGTAGATCTGATCTGCATACTGAGCCATTTGTTCCTCAGAAAGTACCTCATCAAGAGGAAGGAACGCACCCTGAACTGCATAGAATTCCATTGCTACGGAGTCACAGACAATGTAATCCAGTTCGTTTGCTGCCACAGAAACCGCAACTTGCAGACCTGCATCCACTTCAAAACCACCGTTGGTTCCCATGTCCTTCCCCATTGTGGCAGAGTGATCCAATTTAATTGCAGCAGTTCCCGGTTCCAAATCCAGGAGCTGTAGCCAGTTATTAATTAAATAGGACTGCCCATCTTCATTCAATATGGCATTGCTGAAGTTCCCGGCAAAGGCTACCTCAGGCTTATCTCGGAACACAGAAACAAGAAGCAACACCACTGCGACGGGGATCAGGATCATTAGCAGTACCGTGCCCCTATAGTAGGCCCATATATGGTCGATCTTCTGCTCCATGGATAGTCCTTCCATATTCCTGCGGAATCGGCGGAACGGGGATTCTTCCTTAGTTGGCGTATCCTTCTTCATGATATGTCATACCCTTTCTTATACTTATTTCTAATAAAACGGATTAACCGTTTTATTATGCCGCTGGTAAGCGGCATGGCGGCAAAGCCGCCAAGAAATGCCGTGTAATACTGTTCTTGCCGCCTTAGGCGGTGCAGGATATTCATCCTGCAATAAAATGGTTTTCAAACCATTTTATCAAGAAACAGTATTATCACAAAACTGATAATGCAATTATAGAAAAGTCCTCCGATTCTGTCAAGGCAAAGGGTGTAAATAAAATTTGAATTTTGTATGCTGCCCGACACAAGAAAAACCCTCTGCTTCAAGAGCGGTTAGGCTCCGAGGCAGAGGGCTTGTGAAAAATCACTTATGCAAAATAAGCAAGGGCTACATCGGAGTAGGCGATGAGGGCCTTGCAAAGAGTGCCCAAGGTGCCTTCCTTGTTGTTACCGTAGGTATCTACACTGTATTCCAGAGTGTTGGAAACCTGAGTTTCCCCTGCATAAACCGCTGCATGGAGAACGGAGCGGAGCTCTGCTGCCAGCAGACCGTCAAAGTCGAAGCTATAGCGGCCTGCTACGGTTCCGTAGGGCTGTGCCCCAGTGACGGTAGCAGTCTTGGTCTCGCCCTTGTAATCCTTATAGGTCACACGAAGGCTCAGCTCCTCTACGCTGCCACTGTAGTTGGCAGCATTGAAGACATAGCGCAGAGTCACCTTGCTGTCCAGCAGCAGGGACTTACCTACCCACAGGACAACAGGAGCATTCAGATCCCCAAGATCTCGGTTGTAGTTGCCGAAGCTCACCGTATCCAGATCCGTCAGGAATGCACGATCCTCGGCAGTCATGGTCTGATCCACCAAGGCATCTGTACGGTAGCTCTTGAAGCTCTGTGCTGCTGCACCGTAACGGAGCAGATTTGCACACAGTGCCTTCAGCTTGTCTGCTACATCGGTCTTCGCAAGCTGAGCATAGGCATACTTAGCAACGCTGTATTCCTCGCTGTTGGAGCGGAAGGAAACACCGTCCTGCTCCATATACAGGGTAGCAGTGATGGTATCATTCATGTTGACTGCAGTCACGCCGGTGAGGGTGAAGTAATAGTAACTGCCCTTCAGAACAGGCTGGATATGTACAGTTTTGCTACCTGTAAGGGTGTTGCCTTCGTAAACAGGCAGAACACATTCCAGATGGTAGCTGTCATACTTCTCCAAGAGGGCAGTGCGGACGGCATAGTTGATCGAAATATCACTTGCCAGATTCAGGCTGTGACCCAGAGTGATGCTTTCATCCACCGTGGGCTCAGTGGGAACCTCAGGTTCTTCTGTATCCGTGCCGAATTCCGTGGTATAGTACACAGTGCTGCCACCGCTGAGGATGTAGAGCTGAGGCAGAAGCATATCGCTGTTGGCTGCGGATGCATAGGTGGTGAAGCGAGGAGAGCCGCTGTTATACAGGAAGCGACCGTAGGACGCAGTGGTGTTGTAAACAATGGCATCCCCATCCTCCACCGTAATGGTCCATGTGGTGCTTCCCGTGTCCCAAGCCAGCTTCTTTACAGCTGTAGCACCTAAGAGCTGCCCCTCTGCATTGGCGAGAGTCCATGCTCCCACTTCCCCACCTAAGGTCAGGATCATAGCATCCGTGGGCAGAGTGCGGATCGTGGTATGATCTGCGGAGAAGGTGGCGCTGAGCGGCTTCAGATACTGGCTGGAAACAGGTCCGGCGACCTTGCCCTTGTCGCTGTGTGCCAGAACCAGCTTGGCACCTGCCTCCAACTCTGCTGTGTCGGTCAGCAAGCTCCAAACCTCGGGACTGTCAGGCTGCTGCACAGCGTACTGATAGAGAGCCTTGAAGGAAATACTCTCCTCCAATACGAAGTTTTGACCTGCCTTGTAGTAAGTGCCTACAGTGGTCTGGTCGTCTAGGATCTCAGGGATCCAGCCTAAGAAGCTGTACTCCTCGCCGGGAAGCCCTGCAGTCTCAGGCAGACTGATCGTCTCCCCTGCGTATGCATAAATCGTAGGAACAGCCTCTACTCCCTGAGGAACAGAGAAGCTTGCACGGAGCTTCTGTCCCAGTGCCGGGATCGCTTCAGTATAAGTAGCGGAGCAAAGCTCACAGGTATAGGTGGTAACACCGTCCTGATCCTCTGTAGGCTCCTGAGTTACGGAGCCCTTGTCCCAATCATGGGACTCAGCCTCGGTGCAGATCTCACCGCAGCGACTGCACAGCTGCCAGTGGGTCTGTGCATCCCCCTCATATTTGTCGGGTTCATGACCCAGAGCCGAGATCACCAGCTGAGCACTGCTCAAGGGCTCGGTGCAGGCAGCATCTGAGAAGGTTCTTCCACAAGCAGTACAGGTATAATAGGCAGGATTGCCCTCTGCGGTACAGGTGGCAGCCGTTGCCTCGGTAAAGGTTGTGTTCCCATGCTCACAGCGAGTCAGCTCTGTGGTATACATGAGGCAACCGCCCCCGTTCACATAAAGCTGGGGATACAGCATGGAGGTGCTAACATTGGAATCGTAGGTGGTGAAGCGAGTTGCGCCGGAATTGTGGAGCATACGACCATAGGCGGTGTTGGTGGAATAGAGGATCACATTGTTGCCGGACATGGTTATGGTCCATGTAGTTGTGCCATTATTCCATGCCAGATTCTTCAGCCCGGTGGCACCTAAAAGCTGTCCGTCCTGATTTGCCAGGGTCCATGCACCTTCTACGCCTCCTAAGGTCAGGAGCAGAGCATCCTCGGGCATAGCTGCGACGAAGGTAGGCTCCTCAAAGCTCAGCTTGACCTCTGTCAGGTAAGAGGAACTGAGCCGACCTGCAACCACACCCTTGGTATTGGATGCGATCACAAGCTGTGCCCCGGCGGTCAGGGCAGACGCATCGGTCACAAGAGCCCAACCCTCCTCGCCGCTGCCGCCGATAAAGCTGTACAGTGCATAGAGGCTTACGCTTTCTGTAGGGATATATTCATCCCCTACTGCATAGAATTCGGGCTTGACCTCTGTCTCTGCCACAGGCTGAGACACCCAGCCGATGAAATGGTAGCCTTCCTCCTGTGCGCCTTCAGGAAGGATCACAGGCTCCCCGGCATAGCCACGGATGGAGGCAGCTGCACCGTTGAAGCTGACGGTTACAGGAGTCTTGGCTGCGAAGTCGATGCGAACAGTGCAATCAGATTCTGCCTTGACTGTGAACATATTGCCATTGCGGATCACGGTGGCAGTACCACTGACCACAGTGTAGCCCTCTACAAAGTAGCCCTCTGCAGGGGTGGCAGTGATCCGTCTTCCGCTGAGGCTCACAGTGCCCCAGTCGTTGTTGTTGGAGGATGCAGTAATGCTGTAGCTGGTCAAATTCAGAGGCAGAGGCTCAGGGATCTCCAGATCTGCAGGAGGAACCTCGCCAAAGAGCAGCCATGCCAGCTCGGGATAGTCGATAAATACATTCCGATTACCCTGTACGGCCTGGGTGGCATCATTTCTGCCCATTTCCCAGGTATCTACGGGATCCATAGCACACCACTGCAGCAAGGTGTCCAGATCCTTCATAACACGCATACCGTTGTTCTCATCGGAAGGAGTGCCGGGCTGTGCGTTGGGATCATTGAGGAAGAGGTTCTTCTCCTCCCATCGGGTGTACACATAAAGAAGAATGCGAGCAACGTCGCCCTTAATGTTGTCGTTGACCTCGACCATGCCCAGCTTCTCATTGGGTAGCTCCTCAGGCAGATCCTCAGTATAGCTGCCGTTGTGCCAGATCACAGCCTCACCGCTCTCGGGATAGGGTGTGTATACATCCAGCTCCTGCCGCACATTGCCGAACATATAGTTGGAGCGTTTGGAATTGACAGTTGAATTGGTGGGTCGCAGGTGATGCAGATCACTGCCGCCCTCACTCTGGTAGAAGGAAGCACGCGACTTGGGCCACACATGCTCACGGTTAAAATTGCCGTATACATCGGAATAGAACAGGACAGGCTTCTCTCCGCCCTGAATACAGTCCGTATTGGGCCAGTACTCCTGCAGACCGTTATCCTCCTTATAATCCACATCATAGGTGTGGGTATCGGTCATAAGGGTCTGCAGCTCCTTGTATAGCTCCGAATCAACTGCGGTCAAGCAGTTGCCGGAATCATCCCGCTTATAGCTGACCAGCATATCGGGACTATAGGCTCCGGTGTAGTAGGCTTCCGCCTGAGAGGACAGCGCTGTACAGAGCTCATGTCGAGTGCCCTGATTCTTCTGTGCAGCGAAGCTGACCATGGTGAAGGTGCTCAACAGCATCGCCAGAACAAGCAAAGCACTGAGCAAGCGGATAGAACAGTGTTTCATAACAAATCTCCTTTTCAAAATGTTACCACGACTATCATATCATATTTTTTAAGAAAGGCAAGAGGACTTTTTACATTCAACCAAAAATCCTCCCCACCCTCTCCGACCCCTCCTCTTCAAATTCCGATTTATCGTACCATTCGTAGGGGCGCGCATTGCGCGTCCGACAACCGCCAATAATTGGTGGTTGTGAAAAATGTTTCGATTTTTGGGGAAATACATTATTTTCGGTGGTTTTTGTGTTCATG
>JAGBGB010000208.1 GCA_017936205.1 Oscillospiraceae bacterium | reverse complement strand
TATAGGTTTATCATTCATTGAAATAACGTGTTTTGTAAGGAAAACCGCAACTTCATTGGATGTGCTCCACAACATTTTCTGTTAGCCTTACTAAAGGTGATAACCTTAATTCCGATTTGTCGAACAGTTTGATTTACCCCTTCGTAGGGGCGCGCATTGCGCGGCCGGTTCATGACGGAACGGCATGAACACAAAAACCAGCGAAAATAATGTATTTCCCAAAAAATCGAAACATTTTTCACAACCACCAATTCTTGGCGGTTGTCGGACGCGCAATGCGCGCCCCTACGAATGGTACGATAAATCGGAATTTACCGCTCTGTGGAGGGGCGGTTTCTTGTCCCATCTGTACAGTTCAACGGATTTGAATTACGATAAGCCGAATGGAGGAAACGCCATGATTGTATATTCTGTTATGATGCTTGTCATTTTCGCAATCCTCATTATGAAGGGAAACGCCTCCCTTATCAACTGCTATCGTGAGGAACGAGTAAAGGACAGAGCCGCATACTGTACAAAGATGGGACAAGCCCTTCTGATCATGGCATTCAGCACCACTGTCAGCGGCGTGGTGTCCCTATTCAGTGGGGAAAAGCCTGTGATTTTCACAGCATTGATTGTAACCCTTGTAGGAGTCAGTATTGGAATTGTCCGCATCTTCCATGTGCAGAAAAAGTATGGAGGCGGTGTATTCTAAGCATACATATTCTTAATAAAGAAGTTATAAATGGGACGGAGAGCCTCGGTTAGAGGTTCTCCGTCCTAATACTTATCAGAGTTGTGGATCGAGGCAAAGCACTATAATCGTTCTTCCTCAAGCTTGTGGAGCTTTTTGTGAGGATCGCTCCCTGAAGGATTCCGGCTTCACGAGGACATTGTGCAGTTCTCCTTTTCCCATACGATAACATTTTTATTGCAATCTAAGCAGCTTACCATGTTGGGAGAATCGGAACTAATTTCATAAACATAGTCTACTTCATCTGACAGAATGCTCGATGTCAATCTAACGGTACCGTCATTGCCGTACGAAGCAATAACATGAGCTTCATCGTATAAGCATCGCCCCCCGCCTTATTGGTTGAGAAATAAAAAACATTGGAGTTATTCGTACATTTCGTATTGAGTCGTTGCGGTGCGAGTGCTGTAGGAGGAGAAGTAAAAGGGGGTGCCTTCTCCGTTAAAATGGTTGGGATTGACGAATTTCTCCAAGGTGTCGAAGGTGCCGTCTTCATCCTCGTCACGGTAGCACAGCGTGATTCGCTGCCCGTCAAGGAAATAATCCACGGAAAAGAAGCGTTTCCAACCATGAACAACCCCGATCCGTGCCTCCGGGTGAAGGATCCTGTCTCTATAAGGAGCAAACTCCTCCTCAGGAATGCTCCGACTTGTATCTGTGAGGATCGGGAGGGCTGATGCCCATGCTAAGGATCCTCGTTCCTCCTCTGTGGGAACAACAGCAGGACAGAGGGCAAGGATCTCTTCTGCTTCGATCGTCGTTATGATCAGGGGGTCTTCTTGATGCGTATCCATATAATCCTTCAAATGGGTAGCCCCGATGAATAGTATTACAAGCGCAATAAGGGCCCATGTAATCACTTTACGACATTTTTGCTTTCTCTCTGCCTTACGCAGTGCGACCTTCCACTTTTCGTAGGGATCCGCTTGAGGAAGTTCAGGTGCTGTCATTCGGTCATATTCCTTCTTACAGCTGCTGCAATGGTTCAAATGCTCCCGGATATATTCGTTGCTTCCTTGACTTGTCATGTTATCTATATACATAGGAAGAAGATCACGGGCAATTTCGCAGTGCTTCATAGGTTTCCCTCCAGTTCTTCAATCAATTTGTTTTTCCCACGGAAGAAGGTAACTCTTGCCCAATTCTCACTATGTCCCAAGGCTTCTCCGATTTGACGGAAGGACAAGCCTTCCAGCCGCATAAAGAGAACCTGTCTTTGTGTAGAGGTCAGAGCTTGGGCTGCTTGCTGAAGCTGCTGCTCCTGCTCCTTCTGCAAATAAAGACTTTCCGGTGAAGGGGTAACACCGGGCAAGTGCTCCTCTAAGGGAAGATATCGTTTCTCCTTCCTATAATGGGTGTATAGGAGGTTTTTCGCAATGGTACACAGCCAAGTCGTAGGAGCATAGTGGGGATCATAGCTGCTTATATGCTTCAAGGCACGAAGAAAGGTCTCAGAAGCAAGATCCTCCGCAAGAAACGAATCCCCACACAGGGACAGAAGGAAGGCATACACGGTAGTATAATGCTCTCTATAAAACTGTTCCGGCAAAAAACATCCCCCTCTCTTTGTGATTTCGTACATTATACCATAGAAGGGTGCATTTCGTTACAAACTATTTCATCTATTCGATCATAACACAAGGCTTTATTTTTCAGTCTCTTAGGGCTTCTCCTATTATTTCATCAAAACAGGTTGACAAACATAGCCCAACTGTGTTATAATTGGTTTACAAACATAATCCACCAAAGGAGGAATACTTTATGGCAATCACTGTATCCCCTGCAGAATGGCAAATCATGGAGGTTCTATGGCAGCAGCCCCATACCCTCATGGAGCTGGTGCGAATCCTTAAGGACAGCGAGGGCTGGGCCAAAAGCACCGTTACCACCTTGGTGCGCCGCTTGGAGCAGAAGGGCATCATCGGCTATGAGGCAGAAGGTCGCACCAAGACCTTCCACCCCATCGTCACCCGTGAGGAGATCGTAGCACAGCAATCAGAGTCCCTTCTGCAGAGAGCCTATCACGGCAGTCTGGGACTCTTTCTCAGCTCTATGGTACAGAGGAACAATCTTACCCGTGAGGATATTGATGAGCTCCACAAGATCCTCCATAAGGCAGAGGAGAACATGGAATAGTCAGCCTCTTGTCTGGCAGCAATCATATTCCCATACCAATCGCACTAATACCGAGCACCTGTATTCTTCCCCCAATCTCGTCATATAGGAGGTGCCAAAAATATGGTACATCTCATTCTCAGTGCAAGTGTTCTGATCCTTGTGATCATAGCACTGCGATATATTCTGAGGCGGAAAATCAGCCTCCGTATCCGCTATGCGCTGTGGCTTTTAGTTGCCCTGCGCCTATTGATCCCCGTGCAATTTGGTACTTCTCCGCTGAGCCTGCAGAACTTTCGCACAGAAGCTACCCCTCTTTCCCCTGTTCTCATGGAGCAAGGCACTCAGAACGATCCTACGATTCCTTCCCTGCCGATTGCAGATACACAACCTCTTGAGACTCCCCAACCCTCCGCCGAACCGTTTCCTAACGAGAGTATTTCCCCTACCATTTCTGCCCCCTCAGTCCAAGGTTCTAACAGCACACCCACTGCGGTACAGCCTGAACCCGGAACAGAAGGCTTCGCCCTTTCTTGGAAGCAAGTCCTCAACGGTATATGGTTCGCAGGAGTGGGGCTTACCTTCCTGTGGTTCCTTGTGGTAAACCTCCGTTTCCATAGAAAAGCAAAGGGAAATGCCCGACCCATAGCGGTGGACGAATCCCCCTTCCCTGTGTATATTAGCGATGGAATATCCTCTCCTTGCCTGATTGGTTTGCTCCGTCCCCGTGTCTACTTGCCTGCCGAGGTCGATGCCAAAGCTATGAGACATATTCTCGTCCATGAGCAGACCCACCACCGCCACTTAGATCCCTTGTGGTCATGGGTACGAGGTCTGTGTCTGTGCCTGTACTGGTTCCATCCCTTAGTTTGGTGGGCGGCGATCCTGTCCCGACAAGATTGTGAGCTTGCCTGTGACGAGGGCGCTTTGAAAGCCTTGGGTGAACAGGAACGGATCCCCTATGGAGACACCCTTTTGTCCATGATTTCCCATGCAAACCACCCGCGAGAGCTTTTCCGCACCGCAACCACCATGGCCAACACCAAGAAGCAGCTGAAGGAAAGAGTGGAAATGATCGCAAAGCAGCCAAAGAAGCTATGGTTCCCCCTTCTTTTCCTCCTATTAGCCATTTCCCTAACGGTCGGCTGTGTCTTCACAGGTGCAAGCCGAGAGGACTTTGTCAACCCCACAAGCTTCTGGTGTGTTTCCTTCAACAATCTATATTCCCGAGCAGGCGGCGACACCTACAGGGGAGACATTGCATCCCTTCAGCAAATTACGGACTTGGTTTCAGAGAAAATAGATGCCTTAGAGACCTTAGACCCCGAGTCCGGAGCCTATGCTCTCCTAAAAAATACCCTACAGGTAGCCGATCTCTTAGAGGAAGAAGGGAGCGATTCCTTCTACGACCTTCCTCAATGGGAACAAGAAGCACTTTTAGAACTCTGGTATATTTTAGGCAACGCAAATTATGCCACCTCCGAGGAAGAATATTTAAGGATCCTTGAGGCCAATGCCGGTTCCTGGCTGGATCCCTGGATCTATGGAAGCAGCGGTCACAGTCTACCGATCCGAAACCCGATCCTACCCCCTTCCATGCCACCCAAGGAGCCCACAGAGACCACCCCTCCCACTGAAGAAGTCTCCCTTGAGCGCTTTGTGGAGTCCTACTTTGAAGAAGGTCCCTACCGGATCCCCGCCTTCACCCAAGCTGTCACATCTGCAAACACATTCAATGAAGAGATCCAAACTGTTTTCGATTCCCTGATCCACGGAGCCCCTTCGAGCTTCACCTCCGTTAACTACGAATGCTATCAAAAAGGGAACATTCTCAGCCTCTTGATCAGAGGGGAGCGGAGGGATGAAGTTCCCCTTTACCTGAGCTACAACATCGACACAGCAAGTGGAGAGCCCGTCCAACTACGGGATCCGGAACAAACGGCTTCGATCCGTCCCCTTATGCTGGTACGGGAATTGATTGTAGAATATATAGAAGCAGGCAGCTTCTCCTTCGGAGAGGAGACCCGTGAGATCCTTAAGAAAAATCTCTATCCCTATTGGGATTACGAAAATGGGAATGGATCCTGTCTCTGGATCGATCAAGAGGGAAGGACCCAATACAGCTTCTGCTACTATCCCTTAGACGGTAGTGAGCCCCTTCGGCAAACCGTCTGCATGGAAGACTACCAAGTCCCCACCAATCCCTATGCAGGAGAACCCAAGGCAGTAGAGCTGCTGAGCTACAGAGGTCTCGAGGGCTTCAACCTGCCTGATATTGAAAGACCACTGTGTCACATTCCCTTCCTCTTCATGGAAGGCCCACGCTCCATGGAGATCAACGCAGAGATCCTGCAACAATACACCACTGCCTATGACTCTCTGGACTATACTTGGGCAGTTAACGGGGATATTTGCACCCTCCTGCTTCAAGGCAGCAGGGATGACATGGAATATGGTTTCTACAATCTCTCCTATAGCAAGGGGACTGCAGTATCCTCGGAGGAAGTCTATACTGCTGCCGGCTACAGCAAAGAAAGCTTTATGGATGCCGCTAAGGAAGCCATTCTGAACTACTTCTTCACCCGCTTTGGTGGAACAGACAGCCCGCTTTCCAAGGAAACCTTGGATCACTTAGCCGCTGCAAGTGCCGGGGCTTCTAATGTATCCCTGTCCAGACCTTATCTGGACGAGAACGGGAAACTCTGGATCTTAGGAAGGATCTTCCAAATCGCCGGTTCATCCTATCGCTGGTATCCCATTCCTTTGAAGGGTCTGCCCCTGTCTCAGGGCTATCTGGACTTTCTTGCTCAGCCACGGACAGAACTAAGCCCTGTCCCCAGCTTACATCTGAGCAGTTATACCATCGAAAGTCTTCCTAATGGAAATCCCTTGGGAGTATCCGCTGACCCCTCCCCTTCTCGGCTCGGCAACGATGCCGTCTATGAGGATCTCTACCCCTCCGGGCAGGGTGGCCCCATCTATGCAGACTCCCCGGAGCTCCTCAGAAAGAAGGAAGAAAACCTGCTCCGATATTTGACCCTACTCTTAGGAGAGGGAGACTATACCTTCCAATACGATGAAGCATTCTCCATCCGCTCTCCTTTCTATACTAAAGATGCTGTCACTGTATTCGGTAATGCTTGTGGTGTGAAGATCAGTATGCCCACGGACACGCCTATGACAACGCTGACGGTGGAGGAGCTTTCGGAAAACCCCATTCTGGATGCAGCGCTTCACTTTGCCGAGATCCACGCACCTATGCTCCAACAGCGGATCACCTACGAGCCAACCCTTGATCCTGAGACAGCCATTGTAAAGGACTATTGCTACACCATTATCGAAGCTTCGGAGTACCCATCCGCTATTGCAGCACTGTGCAAATCCATTTCCATTACCTACACCCCCGGAACAGCCTCGCTCCACATCAGTATTACGAGCATATCCGAGCCAGCCCAAGTTGCCACAACTGAAATTCCCAGCAGCATGGACATTATGGAGGCTGTAGGAGATTTGGCACAGTTCACGGACAGCTATACCAGAGGCTATATAGAGTGCTACTATTCCTCCCAAGTCGTATTAGGATACTATGTCCCCTGCTATAAAGTCTATATCTACAACGACTCCCTATCAGAGCACTACGGCACCCCTACTTATGCCGTCTACGATCTCTGTAATGCTGATTTCCCAACAAACCGCACAGAGGTTCTCCCATGGAGAGATTAATCTCCAAATCGCCCAAACAGCAGCAATTCCGATCACCCGAAGCATACAGGTGCTTCTCCGATCATATAGGATGAAGGTTCTCCGACATATCCCCCTTTAGGCTATCACCTTTCGT
>JAGBGB010000207.1 GCA_017936205.1 Oscillospiraceae bacterium | reverse complement strand
CAGACTCCTTGGCGGGCGTGTTAGCCCAGGGAATTAAGCGTCAGACCATTTACTCTCCCATTCTACAGCTTCGGCTTTGAGATGGAAATAGACACGGCTGGCTGCCGTGCCTAAAACCTTAATTATATTGTAGGAGGAATGAAAAGAATGAGGATGAAAAAGCGAATGATATCCTTCATTCTGATGGTAAGTATGTTGCTTGGAATGCTACTTCTGCCAACGCAGGCAGCAAACCCAACATCTCTTACGATCAAAGAACTTGCATCCGCAGCCTCCGGCAATGCCGGGACTTTGGAATCGTACATTCAGAAGGGAACCAAGGAGGCCAACGGCTCCTACTCTAAGTTTAGCTTCCCTGCCACCCTGACGGTGGGTAGCTACACTGTGGACACACCGGCCTACACCCTTATGGCTGCCCGTGCCATTCAGGCTCTGGGGAATGGGAAGGCAAACACCACTGCTATTTCCTACTCCAAGGTCACTTATGGTGCGGATCATGTATCCTGCAGTCCTGTGAACACCATCAACAAGGGGCAGTATCTGGATCTGGCGGAGAGAGTTGTGATCTTCGCTGAGACCACCGGTGGTGCTATGCCCACCAGCTTTAATGCTCCTACAGACGGCTTTTCTGACTTCAAGGGTCGCATCTGCATTTACTCTGTTGTTCATATTTTTGCAGAGGTTCTGCAGGCATACAACTCTGCCGGCAAGCTGCCTGACTCCGTGACCTTCCTTGCAACGAACCATACGGCCTCTGCCTCTGCGCCTGCCACCACTACAGACTGGTTCGCCAATGTGATCACTGCTGCAGTGAATGTGAAGGCCAGCATGGATAACAAGGTGATCCCCTCTTCCATTCAGGTGGGCTCCACCTCTGTTACTCCGGGTCAGTTCCAGTATCTCGCTTGTAAGGTCGTTGTGGGCCTGAATGCGGGGCAGACCACAGGCACTCTGACCGTACCCAAGGTGTCTGAGCCTCAGAATCCCTCCGGTACTGCAACAGGTCAGGTTTATCGTGAGGATTATGTTGCTATGGCGCAGAAGATCATCGCCTTTATAGATACCAACGCTCTGGCTCCCAATTATTCCACCAGCAGCACCATCGGACAGATGCATTACTATGATGTGATCCATATGTATGCAAAGGTTCTTGCATATTACAAATCTAACGGCGCACTGCCCAACTACAATACTGCAGAGGGCTGGTCCGGCACTGTGGGAACCGTTACGACTCCCACTACGGCGCCTACCACCGCTTCTACAGCCTCCACTGCTCCCTCTACCGGGGCAAAGGATAGCTATGCCAGCGTGATCAAGGCTGCGGTCAGTGTAGTAGACTACATTAAGAGCAATAAGAACATGCCCTCCAAGATCACGGTAGGAACCCACTCCTGCACCCCAGCCCAGTATTTGTACATGGCTACTCAGGTCATTGTGGCACTGAACAATGGAATCACCTCCGGGGAGCTGAGCATCCCCTCTTATAATGAGCCCTCCAATCCCTCAGAGTCTGTAGCAGCGGGCAATCTGACCATTTCTGAGATCGTGACCATGGCAGGGAAGGTCATTCCCTTTATGGAGGCCAACGGTCAGGGCCCCAACTTTATGACCAGCTCTTTGGGTACACTCCACTATTATGGGGGTATTTACCTGTATTCTCAGGTGCTGAGCTACTACTCTGCCAACAGCAAGCTCCCTGCCAGCATTGCCATTGAGACCTGGTTCAAGACCACCGGCGGCAAGGCAGGAGATGCCACCTTCGGTCAGGACTTTTCTGCCTATGCCAAGTATCTGGTTCCCACGCGGAACTGCCAGTCTAACAATGCAACCATCATTTCCGTTGCAAAGACCGGTATGATGTACTCCAACGGCGGATACTCCAGTCCTACCAATACCTATCAGGCTATGTGGAATCTGGAAAAGTATCTGAACCATAACACCAGCTATATCTATTATGCCAATACCTACAGAGGTGCTCTGGGTGTATGGAGAGACAAGGGCGGCAACTGCTGTGATATGGCACACCTTGCCATTGCCTGTGCCCGATCTCTGGGTGTTCCCGGCCAGTATATGCACGGGTACTGCATCTTTGCATCCATGTCCACAGGGCATGTGTACGCAAGAGTATACTGCGGCACCTCCAAGGGCTGGCAGATCATTGACACCGTCAGCAACAGCAACTACCTCGGCTACAAGACCAACCGCACGGCTGAGCTCTGGAACACCTATGCAGAGCTTCCCTTCTAAAGGCAAATCACAGAAAGGAGAACAATGACTATGAAAAAAATCACTTATATGCTATCGTTGCTTCTGCTTCTGGGGATCCTTGCCTCCTGCCCGGGAACCGCCCTGGCAGCCAATGCAGAAGATATTGAGACCACTGTTGCCGCTACAGGCGCTCCTTCTACCAAGGCGGCAAGCAGCAGTATGATCGTAGGTGACTGGCTTTTCACAGATACCATCGTAAACCGCGGCACCAACGGTGCAGCCAAGATCATGAAGGAATATGCCGCAGCCGGTGTAACGGATGTATACCTGCTGTGTAAGGGCATTGCAGGCCGTGTGGCATGGGCATCCTCTGTTCCCGGTGCTACTCGCAGCAACAGCTCCAGAGACTTCTTGAAGGAAGCCTGTGATGCTGCCAAGCCCTACGGCATTCGTGTCCATGCATGGATGATGGCTACCCGAGATACCAACTACATTAACAACAATGGCGCAGGCTGTGCCTTCCACCACTTCCGTGTAGGCACCTCCAATGCTGTAAACCAGTTCATCAGCCTGAGAGACAGCGGCTACCGCAGCTATATGACCAAGCTTGTACAGGAGCTGGTTGCCAACTACGACATTGCAGGCATCCATCTGGACACCATCCGCTATGGCGGTATGTATTATGACTGGGGTCTGGATGCACGGACCGAGCTGATCAACAACTACGGCATTACCAAGGCAGAATACAATGCAGCCACCAAGGCCATGTGTGTGGATGCAGGCTACAGCTATTCTGTTAATGCAGATGGATACTATATTTACGGCTCCAGCTATTCCGCTTCCGGTGTAGGCTTTGCAAGTGCCCTTGCAGGCAACGGTTCCACCGATGCCTATAACGGTGCAAGGAAGTTTGCTCAGTTCCGTAAGGATACCATCACCGATTTCGTCAAGTTGGTCAAATCTGCAGCCGGGGACAACATGATTGTTACCTGTGCTATTATGCCCGAGACCTGCACCAGTAATTACGAAAGTGCCCTCTATGGGCAGAGTCCTGCGGATCTGGGTAAGGTCGTAGACTATGTTGCAGTCATGTCCTACAGCTGCGAGTACAATGCAGCTACTACATGGCCTGTAACCCTGACCACCGCCTGCGCCAAGGTAGGCTGTAATGCCATTGCCGGCATTCAGACCTATCCCAGCGAAGGCTCCTCTGACCCCGATCCCAACGGACAGACCGTCTATGAGGAAACCTATAATATCCGCAAGGCTATGGCTGCCAACAACGGCATCAAGGGCTACGCCTTCTTCCGCGGAAGCTATTTGGATCTGGCAGGTGCCAAGGTGGTCGATAGCACAACTGTGGATATTACCGTCACTCCCGGTGACGATGCAGCCAACGCCACCAAGTATGTCTTTACCTTGCAGAACGGTATGACCTGCAGTGCCATCAGCAACAAGACCGGCTGGGCCTCCGGTACCAGCTTCTCTGTTAGCTCCGATAAGAAGACCATTACCGTCAGCAACGGAGGCAGCACCATCCTTTCCAAGCACGGCACTGCCGGCTTCCGTATGACGGTCAGTGGCACGGTCAACGAGACAACGGGCATTGCAAAGCTCCGTTCCTACCGCGGAAGCAGCTATTCTGAGGGCTACGGCTACTGTGGAACCATTGCCAATACCCACAAGCACAGCTACACCGCCACGACCACCACGGCAGCAACCTGCTCCGCAGCCGGGGTTATGACTTATAAGTGCTCCTGCGGTCATACTTACACCGAGCCTATCGAAAAGAAGGCTCATACCTATACCAGCTCCACAGCCGGCAATGGGATAACTACCTATACTTGTTCTGTATGTAAGTATAGCTATTCCACAGCCTGCGGTGACAGACATGCCAGAGTGGAAACCTGGATGAGGTCAAACAACAAGCACTTTAGCATTTGCTACGATTGCAAGCAGACCGTTACGGAGGACTGTGTGTTCGAAATTCAGGAACGAGTCCATCCTACTGACACTGCAGACGGATACATTACCTATGTATGTGTGGGCTCCGGCAGCTTATCCCGTTATGTGTCCCATGATAGCTTTTCCGGTAAGGGCTGCGGACGCACCCTGACAGTGAAGCTCCCTAAGGGCTCTGATTACACCTACACCAATAATCACAACGGCTCCCATACCCGTAAGGGTTCTGCAAGCTCTATGAACGAGACCAACCTGCAGCACATTTTCACCAACGGAAAGTGCATCTGCGGAGAGCCGGAGCGCAGCTTCATCAACCTGCAATTCTCCGCTGAGAGCGTGGCAAACACCTTGGGCTATTGGAATCTCAACAGCCTCCGAGTCCATATGGACAACGCAGGCAGCCGTGTGGTCGGTGTGGCAT
>JAGBGB010000206.1 GCA_017936205.1 Oscillospiraceae bacterium | reverse complement strand
TCTTCGCCCGTGGCACTACGATTTTGAACCATACTCAAAAAGAACGATGCTCTTTGCCATTCGGTAGTTTCTCGGGCGAAGACACAGCTTCGCCCCCACGCACGGTGCAGTCTTTTGCTTGCGAGCAATACCATATTGGGTAGTAAACTTACGAAAGGTGATAGCCTAAATCCGTTTTATTAGAAATAAGTATAATGGATAAAACATACAGAAAAGTGGCAACGAGAAGAAATATGTTTCTTTTCGTTGCCACTCAAATATGAATCTATGAGAGATTAGAATACAGCGAGACTTCTTGAGTCGCTGTTTTTATAAAAGAGCTTTTCCATCCGAAAAGGCATTTCCGACCTTCTCACCGATCACATGATAGTCATGATTGAAGGAGTCGTAGCAGATAGGGGAGAGTTTTGCCACATCCACCTTGCCCTCGGTCAGAGCAGCTTCGTCTACGCCTACATTGACAATGCGACCGACCAGACGGCAGCTTTCGGGATCATAGCTGATCAGCTCACACTCCACAGCCATAGGAAGCTCACGGATCACAGGTGCATTGACAAACTCGCTCTTGTCTGTGTGGAAGCCACAAACCTCCAGTTTATTGGAAACCTTGTTTCCGGAGGCGATGCCCAAATAATCGCACTCCTTCGCATAGTCTGCAGTTGCCATGCTTACTGTAAATGCCTTGCTTACCAAAATGTTTGCAGTGGTTTTGTGATCCTCGCTGATACAGATGGAGATTTCCTTCTCCTCGGATATCCCACCCCAAGCGGCGTTCATAGCATTGGCGACACCGTTTTCGTCATAAGCCGCAATGATAAATACAGGCATGGGGTAGACAGCAGTTTTGGGTCCGAAATTCTTTCGCATGGGTATTTCTCCTTTGTAGATTTAAGATATTTATAGAATACCATAATTTCCCCGGAGAGGCAATGATAGAATTTGAAAAGGGAAGCCTGTCGTGGAACAGATTTTTTACAGGTATGATAAAATTATTTTATAATATTTTGAAAATATTGTAACGAATCATTAGGAGCTATCATCTAATCTGTGAAAGGTAGGTGAGGTGGCTTTGGGCTATGAGAGATTATTCCTGGAGAAAAGGGAACTGGTGTATAGATATTTGTTCTCCTTGTGCAGGGATCCTGTTCTTGCGGAGGAGCTGACACAGGAGACCTTTTTTAGAGCCTAATCAATTTTGGAAGCCTGAGGAATCGGGAAAAGGCAGGGGTGTGGCTCTGCAGTATTGGAAAGAATTGCTTTTACGCCTGGTGCCGAGAGCAGAAACGGGTTCAACCACAGGAAGTGCCGGAAATAGAGACCGTGAGTAGTGAAGAAATCCTTGTGATCAATTCCGTAGAATACCCTGTATCCTAATGCTTTCGGAAATGTGGCAGATTTATGGATAGGAGGAAGCGCATGTATTGCCGTATAAGGATTTCTTTATTGCTTTTTATGTTAATATGCTTTAACTTGCTGAATGCTTGTGGGTACGAAGAGATTACCGTTGAGGGCTTTGGATTTGAACGATTTGGCATTACTATGCCGGAAAATGGAACAGTCATTTATGACTCCTTTTTTAACATGGGGTTTGATTTTCGTGATTATGGGGTAATTGCTTATGACAGCAATGAGGAACTAAGCAAGCTGCCCTGGTCGGAGGCAGATCCGTGGGATATAGCACAGTTTAATGCTCAAATAGACAGACATAACCTTTCACTACAGGCGGATAGAGAAGATAAGATCCCAGCAGAATATCTGCCTGATGATACAGGACTCATGAAGATGTACTTGGATCGGGTTGGGAAAGAAATCAGCACCATGAAATGCTATTTGCTTTTTGATTCGGACCGATCCTTGGTATATGTATACATGATCAAAACATAGCGTAAGGTAATAGCATAAGGGGCTGCTTCCGAAGAAGCAGCCCCTTGCTTATTGGGAGTTATAAATTAATCCTTGTACAGCTCCACCAGCTTCAGCAGGTGCTCATAGCGCTCCTTAGCTGCAGCCTCGTTCCGTGCGAAGAGAGCTTCTGCACGATCGGGGAACTCACGGGTCAGACGGCTGTAACGAGCCTCGTTCTTCAGGAAGTCCTGATAGCCATCCTTGGGAGCCTTGGAGTCCAGTGTGAACTTGCCGGTCTCCTTGGAGGGATCGAAGCGGAACATATTCCAGTAGCCGCATTCCACAGCCTTCTTCATCTCGTCCTGGCAGTGCATCATGCCGCCCTTAATGGAGTGCATTTCGCAGGGAGCGTAGCCGATGATGAGGGAGGGACCGTTGTAGGCTTCTGCCTCGGTGATGGCCTTGATGGTCTGAGCGGGGTTAGCACCCATAGCGATCTGTGCCACATAGACATAGCCGTAGGACATTGCGATCTCAGCCAGACTCTTCTTCTTGACTTCCTTACCGGCAGCTGCGAACTGTGCAACCTGACCGATGTTGGATGCCTTAGAAGCCTGTCCACCGGTGTTGGAGTAAACCTCGGTGTCGAATACGAAGATGTTGACGTCTTCATTGGATGCCAGAACATGGTCAACACCGCCGAAGCCGATGTCATATGCCCAGCCGTCGCCGCCGAAGATCCATACGGACTTCTTGGACAGGTATTCCTTGTTAGCAAGGATTTCCTTAACGGTGTCGCAGCAAACATTTGCTTCCAGGTTGGCAACCAGAGCAGCGGTAGCAGCCTTGTTGGCTTCGCCGTCGTTCATGGTCTCCAGGTACTTAGCACAGACAGCCTTGCGCTCCTCAGAAACAGTAGCTTCCATGACTTCCTTGACCTTCTCTGCCAGACCTTCACGGATGAACTTCTGAGCGGTGTACATGCCCAGACCGTGCTCTGCGTTATCCTCGAACAGGGAGTTGGACCATGCAGGACCATGGCCATCCTTGTTGGTGCAGTAGGGAGAGGTAGCACCGGGGCCGCCCCAGATGGAGGAACAACCGGTAGCATTGGAGATATACATACGATCACCGAAGAGCTGGGTCACGAGACGTGCATAAGCGGTCTCTGCACAGCCTGCACAGGAGCCGGAGAACTCAAGCATGGGCTGCTTGAACTGGCTGCCCTTAACGGTGTTGTCTTC
>JAGBGB010000205.1 GCA_017936205.1 Oscillospiraceae bacterium | reverse complement strand
GGAGATTTTACGATATATGGTTTCAAAATGTTCGGAATACGCCGAGTTTTGTGGTAAAAATTTTTACAAGGGGACTTTTTCAGCAGCCTCCATTGCGCGTCCGACAACCACCAAGAATTGGTGGTTGTGAAAAATGTTTCGTTTTTTTGGAAAAATTACATCATTTTCGGTGGTTTTTGTGTTCATGGCGTTACGCCATGAACCGGACGCGCAATGCGCGCCCCTACGAAGGGGTAAATCAAACTGTGCGATAAATCGGAATTTGATGAAGAATTGTTGCAGGAGATGGGACCTCTTGCGTGTTGGATCCCTCTGTGTTGTATGGTGTTTTATTCTTCAGTGGGCTTCTGTACGGCGAAGTGCTCCCAGCTTTGGAATTGAAGATCGCTATCGGGGAGTCGAGTGTCGTAGCTGTCTACGAATACGGTTAGGCTGCCGGAGCCTTGGACGAAGATGGTTCCGTCCTCGCTCATAATGGTGACGCTGTTTCCCTCTGCATCTACGATCCGTCCGCTGCAGTGGAGGTGGGATACATGGCTGTCAGCAGTGACGATCCAAGTGGAGCTTTCGTCAATAGAAAGGGTGGCAGAGCCGGTTCCCTGTGCATAGGTATCCTCTCGGAGCACTGCTCCGCAGAGCTCACTGCCTTCGATCAGGGTCAGTTCCAACTGACTGATCCGATCCCAGATCACATTGCCTTCCATGGCTTGCTCCTTTGCAAGGAAGCGGCAGCTTGCACCGTTGTTGCCGGAGCTGCCCCAGCCTCTTTGGTTGGTGTTTCCGGTGCAGCGGAGGAAGAAATCATTCTCCTCTGCATAGGTGATCGCTACCTTAGACAGTAGGAAGGTGGATTCTGTGTTGGTGGTGTAGAACATACCGCCGTTGCCTGCAGTTAAAGTGCCCCCTACCATTTCGAAGGTGCTGTTTCCGATCTCCGAATCTCCGGACATACTCTGGTATAGGATCACATTCCAGGTACAATCGTTCTGACTCAGATCAGCCATGTTACCCTTCAGATCACAATCGTAGAGGCGGATGCTGTTCAGACCCTCGATGCAAATGGCTTCGGAGCCTGTTGCAGTAAGCTGTGCGTTATGTACGGTAATATCTGCGGTGCTGTAAATGGCAGGGGAGCCCTTGCCCTTGGAGGTGTAGCTGCCTCCGTCTACTATCATGGTTCCGCTGCCTCTGTCGGAGCGAATGGCTGCGGAGGATTCCCCTTGTGTTTCAACGGTCAGATCCCATGCGTGGAGAGTTCCGCCACCTGCCACATGGATGCCACCGGAGGTGTTCTTGGAGGTGTGGATCTCTGTATCCCAAACCTGAGCGGTGCCCTGCCCGTAGGCGAAGACACCGGTACCGCCGGGAGCATTGGTGTCAATTCGGCTGTGGGACAGCTTCAGAGTGCCGTCTGTGACCAGAGCCGCAGCACCCACACCGTAGAAGCTGGCTTGATCTCCGCCGCTGCTGTCAGCAGAATCCCGAACCAGAGTGATGTTCTCTAAGGCTGCCTCTGCGCCCTGCAGCACATGAACAGCATTTTCATCCTTAGCAGTGGAGCGAAGCTCTTGATCCTTCAGCTCTGTATTAGTGCTCAATTCGGTAAGGGCTGCATAGCTTTCTACCTTGGAGCCCATGCCACCGGGGAAGCCCATTTGACCATCGGGGCCACCCATGCCATCGGGCTTCTTGCCTGCTACTGTAACAAGGATCGCATTGCTATTGTCATCCGCTTCAACGGTGACCGTATCTCCAATTTGGATCTCTTCACGGGTGATGGTCTGCGGTTCGCCGGGCATAGGTGCTTCGTCTCCGGGCATACCGGGCTGCATGCCGCCACCGGAGAACTCACCGCCGGGCATTCCGCCCTGAGTGCCGTTTCCGGGGGTAAAGCCCCCTGTGGTACTGTCTCCTGTATTACTGACTCCTTCTGTAGGGGGCTGCTGCCCCTGCTGGGGAGCCTGCCCACCATCGGAGGGCATAACGGGAGGCTGCTGTTCCTGCTGGGGAGCCTGCCCACCATCGGAGGGCATAGCGGGAGGCTGCTGTCCCTGCTGAGGAGCCTGCTCACCATCGGAGGGCATGGCAGGGGGTTCCCCCATGCCTTCAGGCATTTGTCCCATATTCTCGAGTCGCTGTCCCCCTCTGCCGAATTCCCGTGCATAGAGCGTGCTGTCGGTTAGTGTGAAGCTAAGCTCTCCGCTGTCGGTGCTTATGGTCAGAGTGGTATCTGTAATAGTGGAAACGGTTCCTGTATAGCTTTGCTGCCCTTGTACAATGGGCGATTCTGTAGGCTGTAGGATCTGGGTTGTGTCCTGCGTGGAGGTGCCCAATTCTGTATTCTCCTTGCTGCCGCAAGCGGAAAGGTTCAGAATTATGACAAGCGTTAGGAGCAGGCTGATCAAGGTTTTCATTCTGTATACACTCCTTGTTGATCTAATAGCTTCATCATACCTCTGTATGCTGAATGTACGCTGAAAACAAATAAATAAACAGAGCTATCTCTCATGATGTGCACCATCATTCCGAGAAAGCTCCGTTTCTTATTCCGTGTCCGCGTTCAGGGTGAATTCCAGCAGTACCGGATTGTGGTCACTGTAGAGGAAATCGTAATCCAGCGTTTCTACCCGATCTATGGTTATGTTGGGAGAAACCAGGAAGCCATCAATGACATAGAACTGAGTATCCTCACTGTCCGGATCGTAGGGCTGATTCAGTAGGCGGCAGGTAGGGGTGCTGTCATCATAACAATACTTGAAGCCGTCGGAGATACGAGTCAGCACGCCGGGAGTCCACAGCTGGGGATCCTTTACGGGGAACGCATCAGATTCCGGGAAGCTCTGGTTGAAATCACCGCCGGCAATGACATAATTACCCTTGGCATACTCTTCCTTGACCAAGCTGATCAGCTGACGGGTCTGTTCACTTTTGCCGCTGCCGTCATCATAGGCCTCCATGTGCACATTGATCAGAACAAGCTGCTGCTCGCTGTCCTCAATGGGGATTCTGGTAACCAGCAGGCAACGCTTCAGATTCGCAATGCGTGTGGGCCAGGAGAAGGGATTGGGCAGGCTGTAGCGAGTGGCAGATACGATATCATAACTGCTGTAGGTAGCTATGCCGGAATGGATCTTCCCCATAGGCTGGGTAAAGGGATAGGGAACATAGCTGCAGGAGTGGTTCAGAGCAAAACGGCTCTCGTAATCCTTCAGCTCCTTTTCGTATTTTAGCCACTGGTTTGTGTTGAAGCTACGTTGGGAATCCGTATCGACCTCTTGGAGGAAAATGAAATCTGTATCTGTCAGGGACAGCAGTTTCTGGATCCCTTCCATATTCTCCTGTACCGAAGCCTCTTCAGCAGGGAGAACGCCTTCTCCGCCGTCCATGAAGAAGTCTGCATCTGCCCCCAGCCCTGCATAGCCGGTGTTGAAGCTCAGCAGAGACAGGGATCGATTCACGATGGTCTCGGTACGATTGACACTGCCACGGTCAGCAGTTTCTGCAAAGGCAGGATTGTACTCTGTAACGGTCAGGAAGCCGACCATACCGAAGAGGAGAATTCCAACGATCAGAACCAATGCAAGAGCCAGTTTCCAAATGAACTTACTGACTGCCCATACCACGGTCCAACATGATTTCCGTTTCCGCTTAGGCTGGGGGACAACGGTGGGGCTGTCATCCTCCTCTGAGGAAGGAATATCTCCCATAGGATCGGGTGTAGGCGGCGTCTGTTTCTTGGGAGGGAATTCGTCCATGCTCCGTTCTGCAGCAGGGGATTTTTTCCCAACTGTAGGCAGGTCTTCGTCTAAGGGCAGATCAAACAATAGGGTATCCTCCGGAACAGTGTCGGGACGATGCTCCATAGTATCCGCCTCCTTTCTGTAAATAGACATATGATTAAACTTACACATTATACATATCATACCACGATTTTCCTGTAAACGCAAGGAAAATATGGAGCAGCTCAGATCCTTGGAAAAGCCGCAGATTCCCGGACAGTGAACAGCGGTCTGTTTGAAAATCTGTTGTTCGTCAAATTCCGATTTATCGAACAGTTTGATTTACCGCTGCGTAGGGGCGCGCATTGCGCGTCCGACAACCACCAAGAATTGGTGGTTGTAAAAAATGTTTCGATTTTTTGGGAAATACATTATTTTCGGTGGTTTTTGTGTTCATGGCGTTACGCCATGAACCGGACGCGCAATGCGCGCCCCTACGAATGGTACGATAAATCGGAATTTGAATTACTGACGGCAGTGTGGGTGATCTATATTTTAAGGCATTCCTAAGGGGGAGTGATGCTGTCTTCCGAGGGGATCTGGGATGACGTGGTCAGTAGCTCTGCCAGACCTTGGGCGAAGTAGGCGGCTGAGCGGAGAGCTTCCTCCATAGTATTTCCGGCAGCGCCAACTTCCAACAGAATGGAATTTGGAGTGAAATGCTCATTGTATCGAGCTGCGCGGAGGCTGGTTTTCCGCATGAGGCTCGGAGCCCTGCTGCTTAAATGGGCTTGCAGCTTCATGGCAAAGGACAGATTTTGCTGCCAGTTGGGATGTGGAAGCTCAGAGGTATCTGTTCCAAGGACCAGAAGAAGCTGGGCAGCAGCTTTGCCATCCAGCTCTGTGGTCAGAGCCTTTTGCCCCCCTTGACCGTCTGAGGCTGCATCCCGATGAACATCGATGACCATTTGAATGCTGGGATACGCCTCTAAATAAGCTGCAATGGCAGAGGCAGCCTGTCCGTAGGCATCATTATAGCCGGAGGTCTCATCGTGAAGTGTTCTGTCGTGAAGGGTGGGGATCCCGGCTTTGTTGAGCTGCATAGCGATCTCTGCCCCCACTCGGACTACATTCTGTTGCGGATCAGAGCTTCGGTAGTCCTCTGCATCCACATAAGCTTCGCTCCCATGAGTATGGACGATCAAAATGCAGGGGAGTTCCGTTATTTCCATAGAAATGGGCTCTTTGAACAGCGCTTCCTGATCAAAAAACACAGCGCAGCGATTGTCGATCTCCACCAAACTGCTGTCCAAGCTTAGCTCGTCCCTTAGGGGCTCCTTAGGGGAGCTTGGGGAATAGGGATGGAGTCCGTATTGGGGAGATGGTGTCTGTACAGGGGCTTCCAGAAGAACAGCTGCGGTTCGGAAGCAGCAGGCGGTCAGGATCAGCAGGGCACAGAGCCAACGGTATCGGAGCTGTTGTTTGCTTTTGATCTGCATAGCTTTCCCTCCTTGGGAATACTATATGCATCATCCTGAGGGAGTAGAACCAAAAAATCCGGAGGATTCCCCATTCATTTTCCCCATTGCCATGGATATTTTTTGAATTTCCTGTATTTCTTTTTGTAAAGCTGTGGACTTAATGGCTTTCATCTGCTATAATGTATAAGGAAACACTATGCCGTTATGATGGGACATAAGGGCAATAGATAAAAAAGAGGTGTGCCGCTATCATGAACGGACTGTCTGCTGTTATTTTCGTTCCCGACGATTGTGCCAAGACCGGATACCCACAGCCAACCATGCTGTCTCCGATTTTAGGAGTTCCTCTGCTGACATGGCTGAGCCATGCCCTTGTGGAAGGTGGCTTCGGTCGCTTCTTCCTGGTAGGCAATGAGCCCTATTTGTCTCAGGCTCGAGCCTGTATGCCCTCTTGGATAGAGATCATGACCTCTGCGGACAGTGATCCTGCAGACCAGCTTCATGTGTTCCTGTCCACGGCTGACGAGGCAGAGGAGGAGGTTACCATTGTCGCAGGTCCTGTTCTGTATCTTCCTATGCTGAAGAGAGCTGACGGTATGAGAGAAAGCGCTGCTTGCTTAGTGCAGCGGGAGGATCTTATGGATGCCCTGGATAATGAACAACCTTTTTCTCAATTCCTCCATGAGAACGGCAATGCTCTTCGAGACTGTGAGGGCTTCTTTAGTGTTGAGTCACCTGCTGCCTTCCCGGAGATGCTCCGATTGCTGCGACGGGATCAGGTTCTGCGTCTAAGTCGTGAGGGTGTAGAGATCCTCGACCCGGACAGCTGCTATATTGAGCCCACCGTCCGCTTCGAGAAGGGAGCTCGGCTCATGCCGGGAACCATCCTCCGTGGCAGGAGTCTGATCCGTGCAGGTGCCTGTATTGGTCCCTGGTCTCTGGTAGAGGACTCTGAGATCGGTGAGGGGAGTGTTGTCAACGCCTCTCAGGTGTACGGCTCTCAGATTGCGGCAGAGGCTCTGGTAGGACCCTATGCCCATATCCGCAGGGGTACAGAGCTGGGAAGGGGTGCTCATATCGGCAGCTTCGTAGAGACCAAGAATGCCAAGATCGGCGAGAATACCTGGGCTTCCCATCTATCCTACTTGGGTGATGCGGAAATTGGCAGTGATTGCAATATCGGCTGTGGAACCTCCACTGCCAACTATGATCGAGTGGATAAGCATAAGACCATCATTGGTGATCATGCCTTCATTGGCTGTCAGACTGTGCTGGTGGCTCCTGTAACCGTAGGGGATGGAGCATATATCGGAGCCGGCTCCACCATTACGGAGGATGTGCCCGAGAATGCTCTTGGAATCGCCAGAAATCGACAGTCCAACAAGAAGGACTGGTCTTCTAAGCATAAGCAAGGACTTTAAACCTATAACTCCGAGCCCCTGAAACGGGGCCATAATAGAAGAGAGGTACTATCATGAACGAAACCGGAAAGAAAATCAAGGTATTTACCGGAAACGCCCATTCTGCGCTGGCTCGCGGCATCTGCACCGAGTTAGGCATCGGCATCGGTGAGGTCGAGGTCAAGTGCTTCGCTGACGGCGAAACCTGCGTGACCAATGCGGAATCTGTCCGTGGCTGTGATGTATTCGTTGTACAGCCTACCTGCAGACCCAATGTGAATAACAATCTTATGGAACTCCTTGTTATGATCGATGCTTTCCGTCGTGCATCCGCATCCCGCATCACGGCTGTGATCCCCTATTTCGGCTATGCCCGCCAGGATCGTAAGGCCAAGGGTCGTGACCCCATTACTGCCAAGCTGGTTGCCAATCTGATCACCAGTGCCGGTGCAGACCGTGTGCTGACCATGGATCTCCATGCTGCACAGATCCAGGGCTTCTTTGATATCCCTGTGGATAACCTCTTTGGAAAGAGTATGTTTGTTAAATATTATCTCTCCAAGTTTGATGAGACTCTCTATAATCACGAGGACTTCTGTGTAGTATCTCCCGACATCGGCTCTGTAGGTCGTTCCCGTGCCTTCGCAGCAGACCTGCATATGGGACTTGCCATTGTGGATAAGCGCCGTCCTCGTCCCAATGTTTGCGAGGTTATGAACATCATCGGTGATGTGAAGGGGAAGACCTGCATCATCTATGACGATATCGTAGACACTGCCGGCACTCTCTGTCAGGCTGCAGAGGCCATTATGAAGGCAGGAGCAACCAAGGTCTATGCCTGTGCATCCCATGGTGTGCTGTCCAATCCTGCTCTTGAACGGATCGAGAACAGCTGCCTTGAGGAGCTGCTGCTGCTGAACACCATCCCTGCTCCCAAGGAGTATGACGGAGAGAAGATCCGTTATATCGATGCTGCTTCCCACTTTGCTAAGGCGATCAAGTGCATCTATCATGAAGCACCGATCTCCAATCTGCTGTTCTGATGCTGTTTCAGAAACCTGCCTGTGACTGGCTGATCGTTGGGTTGGGAAACCCCGGGGACAATTATGCCAAAACTCGGCATAACGCAGGCTTTCGGGCTCTGGATATTCTCGGGAAAAAGCTGGGGATCAAGATCGATCGTGCCAAGTACCGTGGTCTATACGGTCAGGGGATCTATAAGGGGCAGAAGCTGATCCTCTTAAAGCCTCAGACCTTTATGAATTTATCCGGCCTGTCTGTTATGGATGCTGCCAGATTCTATAAGCTGCCACCGGAGCGGATCATTGTTCTCTTCGATGATATCTCTCTGGATGTGGGACGGCTCCGCATCCGTGGAGACGGGTCTGCCGGTGGTCACAATGGGATCAAGTCCATGATCGGCGCCTTGAATTCCCAGAGCTTCCCTCGTGTGAAGATCGGTGTGGGAGCCAAGCCTCACCCGGACTATGAATTAGCGGATTGGGTACTCTCACCCTTCCGTCCGGAGGAGGAGAAGCTTCTGGAGCCTGCTCTGGAGCGGGCGGCGGAGGCTGCGCTTGAACTGTTGGAGAATGGTGTATATCAAGCAGCCAACCGCTTTAACGGAAGTAAATGATATGTAAAATAAAGAGACAAATAGCGGGAACCGAAGATCGGATCGGTTTCCGCCTTGTCTCGTTTCTTGCTGTATGGATGGAATAGGAGGGACTATGGAAGTATTGTTATCTGTCTTATCCCAACAGTCGGAGTATAGAACCCTGTTGGAGCAGCTTCAAAAGAACCGTGTGGTCGGTTTATCCGGTGCAGCGCAGATCGTCCGCTCTCATTTGCTGGCATCCCTGTATCATGATACCAAACGACCTATGGTGGTAGTGTGTCAAGATGATACCACTGCCCATAAGGTACAGGGAGAGCTGCAGAGCTTCCTGCAGATCCGGATCCCCGTACTGCCTGTTCGGGATTGGACCTTCTACTGTGTAACAGGTGTGTCCCGACAGTGGGAGCACACACGACTGGAGCTGTTGTATGAGCTGGCTTCTGACCGCTGTCCCATTCTGATCACTTCATGGAAGGCTTTAACCATGCGAACCATGCCTAAGGAAAAGCTGCTGGACTGTGCCATGGAGCTGAAGGTCGGGGACCAAGTAGAACCGGAGAAGCTCATAAAGCACCTGCTCCGCTGTGGCTACAGTCGGGGTGATCTGGTAGAGGGCGTGGGACAGTTTTCTGTCCGTGGCGGAATTCTGGATGTCTTCTCTCCCGGAATGAGCCAGCCCGTTCGAATGGAATTCTTCGGGGATGAAGTGGATACCATGGGTTTATTCGATCCCCTGACGCAAAGACGAGTGGATAATGCGGAGCAGATCCGCATCCTGCCTGTGGCAGAGGCCATTGCACACCTGCATCCCGGCGGAAGCCGTGGCCTTGCGGAGGAATTGATCGCCTTGCAGTCCCGACAGCGTAGGAGGAAGAATCCTCATGAACAGTTGATCCGCACCTTAGGGGAGGATGCAGAGGCTTTAGAGCATGAGGCCTATTTTGCTGCCTCTGACCGCTATCTGTCCCTGATTTACCCGGACTATGCCTGTGCTGGAGATTATTTGTCTGAGCAGACTGTGATCTGCTTCTGTGATCACGGGAACCTCCAACGGACGGCGGAACAGGAGCAGGAGGAAGAGGGCATGATGCTGGATCATCTGTTAGAGGGTGGTCTGCTCTGCGGCGAGCTGTGCAGCTACAGTATGGAGTGGGATGCCTACTGTAGCACCTTGACAGGTCGAGCAGTGGCATATTTGGATGCCTTCTTAGGCTCCTCCTATCCCGACGAGCTGAAGCCTCAGGAGCTGCTGAATATTACTGCGAAGCAGCTTCCTTCCTATGGTGGGAATTTAGATGTTGCAGCGGGAGACTTGGAATTTTATAGCAAGCATGGTTATGGAGCAGTGGTCCTCTGTGGCAGCAAACGCAGAGGAGAGCTTCTGGAACAGCAGCTTAGGGAGAAGGGGATCCACAGCCGTCTGGCACTGCCTCTGGTACAGCTGCCCAAGCCGGGACAGATTCTGCTGGCAGAGGGGACTCTGCCCTTCGGATTAGAATATCCTCAAGGGAAAATTGCGATTTTAACGGAAGGACAGCTCAATGCTCCTTCAGTGAAAAAATCGCTCAAAAGAAAGCAAAAAAGCTCAAATCGACAAAAATTAGAGACCTTCGCCGATCTGAACCCCGGAGATCTGGTGGTTCATGATGAATACGGCATTGGGCGATTCCTGTGCATGGAGCAGGTCATTCAGGACGGAGTGGCAAAGGACTATATTAAGATCGCCTATTTGGGGGACGGTATGCTGTATGTCCCAGCCACTCGTTTGGATCTGATCGCCAAATATATCGGCGGTGGTGAGGATGGGAATGTCAAGCTGAATAAGCTGGGCGGCGGTCAATGGGCAAAGACCAAGGCAAGAGCCCGTTCCTCCGCTAAGGACATGGCGCAGCAGCTGATCAAGCTTTATGCAGAGCGGAAGCGGCTGCCGGGCTTTGCCTTTTCTCCCGACACCCCGTGGCAGAGTGAATTTGAGCAGAATTTTGAATATGTAGAGACCGAGGACCAGCTCCGCTGCATTGAGGAGATCAAGGGAGATATGATGGCACCCTATCCTATGGATCGGCTCCTTTGCGGAGATGTAGGCTTCGGCAAAACCGAGGTGGCTCTCCGAGCTGCCATGAAGGCCATTTTAGACGGGAAGCAGGTTGCCATTTTGGTGCCCACTACGGTTTTGGCACAGCAGCATTATACCACAGCTATTTCCCGTTTCCATGGCTTCCCCATTAACATTGGAGTGCTGTCCCGCTTCTGCTCTGCGGCACAGGCGAAGCAGACCCTTGCCTCCCTGCGAGCAGGAACCATTGATTTGGTAGTGGGAACCCATAAGCTGCTGCAGAAGGATGTGGAATTCCGTAGTCTTGGCCTGCTGATCGTGGATGAGGAGCAGCGCTTCGGTGTGACCCACAAGGAAAAATTAAAGGAACTTTCTCGAGGAATCGACGTCTTAACCTTATCGGCAACCCCCATTCCCCGTACCCTAAATATGGCATTAACGGGGATCCGCGACCTGTCTACACTGGAGGAGCCGCCTCAGGATCGCTACCCTGTGCAGACCTTCGTGCTGGAGCATAATGAGGCAGTGCTCTTCGATGCTATGCGCAGAGAGCTGGAACGAGGTGGGCAGGTGTACTATATGCACAATCGGGTGCAGAGCATCGACCGCTGTGCAGCGAGAATTAAGGAAGCCTTCCCCGATGTGACCGTAGGCGTGGCTCACGGAAAGCTTAGTGAGGGAGAGCTTAGTGATACCATGCAGGGACTCATTGAAGGGGACATTCGCATTTTGGTTTGTACCACCATCATTGAGACAGGTATTGACAATCCCAATGTAAATACCCTGATCATTGAGGATGCGGATAAGCTGGGACTTGCTCAGCTCCACCAGATCCGTGGACGTGTGGGACGGAGCAATCGGCATGCCTTTGCTTATATGACCTACCGACAGGGGAAGATCCTGACAGAGATCGCAGAGAAGCGGCTTAATGCTATCCGAGACTATGCGGAATTCGGCTCCGGCTTCAAGATCGCCATGCGTGATCTGGAGATCCGCGGTGCGGGCAACCTCTTAGGAGCAGAGCAGTCCGGACATATGATCGCAGTGGGCTATGATATGTACCTGCGACTTTTAGAGGAAGCTGTTCTGGAAGAAAAGGGAGAAGCTTCTGCTCCCCAGCTGAGCTGTACCGCAGATATTCAGGTGGAGGCTTGCATTGATAAGTCCTATGTCAGTACTGCGGAGCAGAGAATGGAGCTGTATCGGCGTATGGCAGCTGTTCGGAACAGTCATGATGCAGATGAGCTGCTGGACGAGATCGTAGACCGCTACGGAGAGCCTCCCAAGGGCGTAATGAATCTGATCCACATTGCCCTGCTCCGTGCAGATGCAGTGGCTTTGGGGATCACGGAGATCCGCCAGTTTGCAGGTGCTTTGCACTTCCAAATGGAGACTGTGGATCTGAATCAGGTGCAGCTTGTGGAGCAGCAGAGCTGTTACCGCAGACGTCTGCGCTTGGATCCCAAGGAAGGGAAGTTGGTTCTGAAATTGCAGCTCCTGCCGGAGGAGAAGCCTCTAAAGGCGGCACAGGCTTTGGTCAAGGCATTGACCAAGGAAAGCTGAAAATAATTCTATTTTTCGGTAAAAAGGGATTGCAATTTTTCCCCCTTATGGTATAATAATCATGAGACATTCACAGACCGAAAAAGGGGCTGCTGAACAAAAGAAAGTAGACCGCACAGTCAGTGCGTTAAGGAGTATACAATGGGAAAATTTGAAAAGCAAAATCGTCCTGCGGCTCGGAACATCCCTCCCTCTCAAGGGACAAGGGCAGCCGGACCTCAGGGAAAGTACGGGGCACAACCCCGCAATATAGGGGGCCCTCGTCCTCAGGGGAATTATACAGCTCAGAAGCCTGTGGGAAAGAGCTCAAAAAGCAAGAAAAAGAGCACTGCTCTCCCCATAATTCTGGGAACGCTGGTGGTCGGTGTAGGCGTAGTAGCCGGACTTCTCTGTATGAAGCTCTTTGGAGGAGAGAAGGATCCTACGGTCAATCAGATCCGCCCGGATACCTACATTGCAGGAGTCAATGTAGGCGGCTTAGAGAAGCAGGCTGCGCTGGATCTGCTGATGCAGACCTATCCTCCTCTGACACCTCCTGCAACCAATGCAGAGGGACAACAGGAGCCCATTCTGTCCCGGATCTACTCCGAGAACAATATGAGCATCCGTGTCTATACCACACCGGAGGAGATCCTGCTGTATAAGACCGACTTTGACCCTTCCGTACAGGAGATTCCTGTGGACATTTACGGCAAGCCTATGGAAACCGAGGCTCCTACCGAAAGCACGGAGGAAACGGAAGAGACAGAGGAAACGGAAGAGACAGAGGAAATGGAAGAAGGATCCTCTGCAACAGAGGAGACTGAGGCAAGCCAGTCAGCTCCTGCTCCTGATGAGGATGCGCCTCTGACAGAGGATGGAGAGCCCTGCCTGCTGGATAAGACCATCGTCCTGCCTGCATCTCAGGTGGAGCTGACCCTGGATCTGACTGCCGCTGTGGATGCAGCCTATGCCATTGGCAGAGAGGGCGGTCCTGAGGTACAGGAGGGTGGAAATACCGTGGATCTGGATCCCTTCCTGACCATGGATGAGGCTTACATTCAGGATGTTCTGGATCGGGCCTATGAGGAGACTCTTCTGGAGGGAGCGCAGACGCTGGTAGAGAAGAGCACGACGACCGTTGTGGGTGAGGATGGACAGGAGTCTGAGGTAGACTGCCTGCTGATCACCTTCGGCACCATGAGCCGTAAGCTGGACACGGAAGCCCTGTATGAGCAGATCATGACCGCATACTCTGTCGGAGAATTCGACCTGCAGGCTCAGTATATCGAGGAGCTGCCGGAGGCTCTGGATCTGGATGAGCTGTACAAGGAACAGGGCTGCACCCTGCCTGTGAATGCAGTTTGTGATCCCGAAACCTTTGAGATCACTGAGGAGAAGCTGGGCTACGGCTTCTTTATGGCAGATGCGGTGGCTTTGGCACAGAACGCAAAGCCCGGGGATCAGATCACCCTGACCCTTATAGAGTTGAAGCCCCAGCATACCAAGGACACTATGGAGAAAATGCTGTTCAGCGATATTCTGGGAAGCTGCATCAGCCCCCATGTCTGGAATCCCACCCGTACCAAGAATCTTGAACTGGCAGGGAAGGCTATTAACGGAACCATTCTTATGCCCGGCGAGGAATTCTCTTTCAACCGCACGGTCGGAGAGAGAACCGCAGAGAAGGGCTACGGAGAAGCCGGTGTCTACGTAGGCGGCAGAACCGAGAATCAGCTTGGCGGCGGTGTCTGCCAGGTTGCCTCTGCCATCTATTATAGCTGCCTGAAGGCGGATCTGAAGATCGTAGAACGCTATGAGCACCAGTACACACCCACCTATGTCCCCTGGGGCATGGATGCAACCATTTATTGGGGTGCATTGGATTATCGTTTCATTAATAACACTCCCTATCCTATCCGTATGGATGTCTCTGTTCATGACGGATCTGTCTATGTAGATCTGGTGGGAACGGAAACCCGTGATTACACCGTAAAGCTGGACTACTCCGTGATCGACGAGGATCCTTCTGAGGAGAAGACCGTCTACATCCACCCGGATATGAAGGATTACAGCAAGTTCTCCGGCTACAGCAATGGAGAAACCATTCAGACCGCTTACGATGGGTATACCGTCCGTACCTATATGTACAAGTACGACAAGGACGACAATCTCATCGAGACCATTCTGGTCAATACCTCTAAGTATGACCGCAGGGATCGGGAGGTTGCTTATGTGCTGGATCCCTCCAAGCCCATGAAGGAGCAGATCGACGCCATCGAAAACCCTACTGAGCCCACGGAGCCTCCTGAGACGGAGCCTCCGGTGACGGATCCCACTGAGACAGATCCCCCCGAAACCGACCCGCCCGAGACCGATCCTCCCGAAACGGACCCCCCTGAAACGGACCCTCCCGAAACGGATCCCCCTGAGACCGATCCCACCGAGGGCGATTCCCCTACCCCTTAATCTCCATAGCAAATACAGGCTGCGACAGGAAATCACCTGCCGCAGCCATTTCTATCTCCAAATTCCGATTTAGGCTATCACCTTTCGTAAGCTTACCACCCAATATGGTATTGCTCGCAAGCAAAAGACTGCACCGTGCGTAGGGGCGAAGCTGTGTCTTCGCCCGAGAAACTACCGAATGGCAAAGAGCATCGTTCTTTTTGAGTATGGTTCAAAATCGTAGTGCCACGGGCGAAG
>JAGBGB010000204.1 GCA_017936205.1 Oscillospiraceae bacterium | reverse complement strand
TTTCCAAAAATCGCAACATTTTTCACAACCGCCAATTCTTGGTGGTTGTCGGACGCGCAATGCGCGCCCCTACGAATGGTACGATAAATCGGAATTTGAAAATGAAAAAGCAAGCGCAGAAACGGGAGTATTCCGATTCTGTGCTTGCTATTTTTTTCTGGGGCTGCAATTCTCTGCCAGGCGGTCTAAGGATACATTGTAGAACCTCGCCAGCTGAATGAAGATATGCAGAGGAATCTCACGGATCCCTCGCTCATACTCGGAGTAATACTGCTGGGTGGTTCCGATCAGGGCAGCGATCTCCTTCTGGGACAGATCCCGATCCTCCCGAAAATCTCGCAGTCTGGGATAGATATACATAGAAAGATAGAGCTCCTTTCTTTCATTTCCTGTCCCAATATATCATACACGAGAAATAATGTATTGACTTTACATGATATATGATGTAATATAGAAGCATACAGAACCTCTATCAGATGCTATCCCCCCGATCATAGGATATGACAAAGAGTCCCGGACTATCCCCCTTGTCCCACTCTTTTCATATACGAAGGCAGGGACTTTCCCTTTCCTCGCAGATAGGCAACAGAAAGTCCCTGCCATTTTGTGATCCCCTCCGAACCCACGGTTTTTATTATACATAAAACCCGAATCACTGCTTATGAAAGCAAGGATTCGGGTTTGTGTGTTATTCAGGAAGGTCAAAGAGCTTGGCAGCGTTGTCCCACAGGATGGCTTGCTCCACTTCCGGTGGTAGCTCAAGGGAGCGGAAGACCTCTAATTCTTCCTTGGGACTCCACATAGGATAGTCTGTGCCGAAGAGCACCCGATCCGTACCGTAGGCATAGATCAGCTCCCGTGCCTCTGCCTTGTTCAGAGCAAAGAAGGAAGAGGAACAATCCACCCACAGATTATCGTATTTCCCCGCAAGCTGCCTTGCTGCCTCTTTCCACATGGTATGTCCGCCGAAGTGGGCTCCGATGACCCTCAGCTTAGGAAACGCCTTGAGCAGTGGGATCAGGCGGTTGGGATTGGAAAAATCATAACGATTATCCCCTGTATGGAGCAGCAGGGTCAGCTCCCCCTCGAACTGCTCGCACAGAGCAAAGATCCGAGGGTCATCTAATGGAAAGCCCTGAATATCCGGGTGCAGCTTGACTCCGTGGAGTCCCAAGCTCCGAAGCTGCCGGATATCCTCCCATGTGCTGTCCGGGTGGAGCGTGCCGAAGCCGTAAAGTCGATCGGGATACAGAGCCACCTCACGAGCGATGAAGTTATTCACAGAATGGACCTGTGCTTGGGTGGTCGCCACAGACTGTACCAGATGCATGGTGATCTCTCCGCTGTGCTCAAACAGGGTCTTCACCGTACCGTCCAGGGTGATCCCGAGACCTTCGTAGAACTTCGCCGTTGCCGCTGCCGCCTTCTGGGCGATGATGGCAGGGTAAATATGGCAATGGGCATCGAAAATTTTCATTACAGACGCTCCAATACTGCTACCAGATAGTCCCAAGTGCGGCGAACAGATTCGATGCTCAACCGCTCACGGGAGGTGTGGATGTCGTACATTTGGGGACCGAAGGAAACAGCATCCAGTCCCGGCAGACGGTCGCAGAAAATACCGCATTCCAAACCGGCATGGATCGCCTCCACAATGGGGGTCCGTCCATACAATTCCTCAAAGGTCTGAACCATAGTATCCCGGAGCACGGACTCCTTGCAGTATTCCCATGCAGGATAGTGGCCGGATTCCTCATAGGCAGTGCCGTACTTTTCAGACAGGGCAGTCAGAGTGGCTAAAAGGGCAGCCTTCTCCTCGTTGACGGAGGAGCGGACGGAGAAAGCCATACGGACGAAGTCCTCCGTGGTTTCCAGAATGCCCAGATTCAGAGAGGTCTGTACTAAGCCCTCAATATCCTGACTCATAGCCTGTACACCGTTGGGCAGCTCCCGGAGCAGCCCCAGAACCGCCTTGCTTGCAGCCTCCGTCATTCTCTTCTCACAGGTGGCTGCTTCACAGGTGAAGCGAACCTCGGTTTCTGTCTCAGGCAGAGCCTTTCTTGCTTCCTCACAGGCAGCAGCAAAGCGGACAGGGAAATCCCCCTCCTCACAGCACACGAGGGCAACACAGCTGCGGGGAATGGCATTGTCCTTGCTGCCTCCGTCGATCCTCACCAGACGGACAGGCAGTTGGCTCAGAATATCTCCCAGCACCTTGTTGGCATTGGCGCGGCCCTTGTGGATCTCCACGCCGCTGTGACCGCCCAGCAGATCCTCCACGCTGACACGGTAGCAGCTTCCGCCTGCTTCCCATGCAAGGGGCAGCTTGAAATCGCTTCTTGCGCCACCTGCGCAGCTAACGGTGAGAACACCCTCGTCCTCGGAATCGCAGTTCAGCAGCAGTCTGCCCTTGAGCACGGACATATCCATGGCATCTGCACCCAGCATACCGATCTCTTCATCAACGGTGAAAACACATTCTAAAGACGGGTGCTTCAGCTCCTTGGCATCCAGCAGCGCCAGCGCATAGGCAACAGCAATGCCGTCATCACCACCCAAGGTGGTTCCCTTGGCAAAGATATACTCGCCGTCATGGCAGAGCTCCAGTCCATCCTTGGAGAAATCAATATTGCAGTCTGCATCCTTCTCACAGACCATATCCAGATGTCCCTGAAGGATCACGGTGGGATGATCCTCGTAGCCCTCCGTTGCGGGCTTATAGATCACCACATTGTTGTGCTCGTCCTGCACATATTCCAGTCCCCGCTCCTGTGCAAAGCGTACACAGTAGTCAGAAATTCTCTTCGTATCCAGAGAGCCGTGAGGAATGCCGCAGATCTCCTCGAAGAATCTCAATGCTTCCTTCGGCTGTAATTCACTTAAAATACCCATTTGGTTCTCCTCCTTATTAAAATCAATAAGCTGTTGTATTTTATCATATCTCCCCACCGAATGCAAGCCCACCGACAGATTCCGATTTATCGCGCCGCTTCGTTCACCGCTGCGTAGGGGCGCGCATTGCGCGTCCGGTTCATGGCGTAACGCCATGAACACAAAAACCACCGAAAATGATGTAATTTCTCCAAAAAACGAAACATTTTTCACAACCACCAATTTTGGGTGGTTGTCGGACGCGCAATGGAGGCTGCTGAAAAAGTCCGATTTTCAAAATCGTACTCCGAAAAAACGGGAGATTTTACGATATATGGTTTCAAAATGTTCGGAATACGCCGAGTTTTGTGGTAAAAATTTTTACAAGG
>JAGBGB010000203.1 GCA_017936205.1 Oscillospiraceae bacterium | reverse complement strand
CGATTTTAGAAGAAATGAACCGTAAAACTTCCTATATTTCGGATATTTTCAGCTGTTTGCTAACTCTGTTAGCCTGTATAGATTGCGATGGTTCCCGGAACGGCACATAGGCCGTTCCCTACGGTGTTTACGAAACACTCGTCGACAAATCGGAATTTGAGGCGTGCAATTATGTGAAAGCAACAGAGCTGTCTTGCTGACAGCCCTGTTACTGATGCTTTGACTAAAGGGAGCGGCACATAAAGATCCGTTCCCGGAAGCCTCTGTACTTTGCATACTTTTGAGGGATGCGCTTGTATTCACGGAAGCCCAGCTTCATATAGCAGCTCATAGCCGCCAAATTCACATCCGTCACCTCAAGATGGAAGCTCTCGTAGCCACTGAGCTCCATACTCTCCTTTAATAGCTTGGTGGCGATGCCCTTTCTTCGGCAACCTTCTCTGATAGCAACAAACTGGACGTAGCCTGTTGCAGCAGAGAATTCGGCAGCCCCCTCGAAGTCTTCTCTCATGACAAAGCTCCCGAAGAGTCCCTTCAGCAGACCAAAATGCCGCCTCAGTGCCGTGGGCTCTATCTTAGCTGCGCAGCAGCCTCGGTTAGAGATCGCCAGTGTCCCCAAAATCCGACCGTTTTTCTGAGCCACGAAGAACTGTTCCGGGCGCAGAGACGGTGCAATAGCCTTCGCAATGATCTTCAGATCTCGGGATAATATGGAAAAATCGTTCTTAAACCCCTCTGCAATACAATAAGCAATTGCCAAACGATCTGCAGAAGTTGCTCTTCTAATCTCTATCTTCATAGGCTTACCTCTGTTTACGGCTTTTTCGTGTTTTTGTGCAACCACATATAGGGGTGCTGCCTCGCAGTGATCCGTGTGGATAGATGCAAGACAGCACTTCTGCTTAAAGGATCAATCTAAGATCTCACCGTAGGGAGTGTCGTGATTCAGATTGTTCAGTTCCTCCAGCAGGTCATCCTCACCATCTATGTTGGTGGATTTTTTCTGTTCATTGGCAAGAACCATCAGGCGATCTTCTTCCTCAGCCCGCTGTTGCTTCGCTTCCTTGCTGTTCTTCTTCACCGCCTGATAGTTGGACTTAGCCTCCTCCATCAGCTCACGCAGACGGCTGATTCTGCGATAATGGGCAGAAATACTGTCGCAGAGAGGCTCGTATTCCGCCTCATCCGGTTCCTCATCTGTAACATAATCCTTGTAGTATACCTTGCCCAGCTTGGCATACAGTGCACGGATCTTCTCCTGTTCAGCAACGATCTGAACACGGCATTTAGAGATGATAGCAAGCTGCTTGGCTGCATCAGCAGTCACACTGGCAGCGTGCAGAGCTTTGTCCTTCAGTTCCTCAAAGGTTGACATAGTTTATTCCTCCGTTTCTTGTGTAGATGTAATACGGTTTACTAACATGTTTTTAGGGTTCGGTCGTTTGATCAGCAGAACCATCAGCAGTATGGCAATCGCCGCCAAGAAGCTGACAATGGCAACAAGCTGGCTGGTGCGGAAGCCTCCACTCATGAGGCTGTCCGTGCGCAGACCCTCAATGAAGAATCGCCCCAGACCATACCATGCAATGTAGTATAGGAAGACCTGTCCGTCAAAACGACGTTTTTTCGAGAGGAAATGCAGAAGGATGAAGCCTACCGCATTCCACAAAGACTCATACAGGAAAGTGGGATGGACCTGTACAAATCCCTCATAGCCCCCTTCAATTGCCTTCAGTCGCATCTGGTGAATTTGAGGTGTGTCTGCCAAGCCTCTGATACACTTTTCCGGCAGACGCATGGCAAGGAAGTTGTCACAATAGCTGCCAAAGGCTTCCCGATTAAAGAAGTTCCCCCAGCGACCAATAGACTGTCCGATCAGCAATCCAATACCCGCCATATCTGCACTGGGCAGAAATCTTGCCCGCCGCTGCCGTGAGGTTAGGCTGAAGATACCAACCCCAAGAACGGCTCCGATCACACCACCGTAGATAGCAAGACCCCCATCACGAATATTCAGCCACTGGTTGAAGGGTGTGCCATAAAGCAGAACATAATACAGTCTTGCACCGATCACCGCGCAGGGCACACCTACCAGAGCAACATCAATAATGTTATCCGCTGTCAGACCAAAGGCCTTGGCCCGCTTCATGCAGTAAATCACTGCAAGAAAAAGCCCCAGAGCAATGATCACACCATAGAACTTAACCTGAAAATCACTTCCGAAAAGGTAGAAGCCTTCAGGCGGGTCTATGTTTTCGATCCCCAAGCCGGGGAAGCTGATGGGAGTATCTTCCCACAATCTCATACGCAAACCTCCTTCGGGTAAACAACAGAGACGGCTGAGCCTTCCCTTCTGATAGCCTGGGACAGAAGCTGCAACACATCCTGTTGGGTAATGGTCTCGAACTCTTCAGGGAATGTGAAATATTCATAGCCATCGAACTCATATGCACATATACGATAGCAGATACTTTGGAAACTGTCAAGGTCTCGAATGCGTCTTCCTAAGAAAGAATGGAGTAATCTTTCAAACCAAGCCCCATCGAAGCCATCCCGGCAGAGTCGTTGGGCCTCCCGGAGGAGCGCATCGTACACAGCTTGCGGATCCGAGCTGTCCCCTGAAGCAGTGATCAAACAGACATCCTTCACACTTTCGTAGCCAATGGAGAAATCAGCATCAATGATTCCTTTCTCATACAATTCAGAAAACAGGGGCGAGGATTCTCCTGCCAGGACCTCCGCAGCAAGCTCTCCGATCAACTCTCGCTTCATGCAGCTCTCCCCCTCGGGAAGGGGTGGGCAAGAGAAGCCCATGCAGAAGGTGGGCATAGAGATCTCCATTTCTCTCCTTGACTCCCCCGCCTCTTTATTTGTCTTGGCGCTGCCGTACTCTCTCTGAGGAACAGGTCGATACTCCTCCGGTGTGCATTCTGCGGCAATGCGAAGCACTGCATCTTGATCCACATCTCCAACGATGCACAGAACCATATTAGAAGGACAGTAGAAGGCTCTGTGACAATCATAGAGCATCTGTGCCGTGATATGGCTAATGGATTCCACCGTCCCTGCAATCGGAATATGAACGGGATGCTCCGGGAACATGACTCCAAACAGATCCTCATATACACGGGAATCCGCACTGTCCTCGTACATCAGGATCTCCTGTCCAATGATCCCCTGCTCCTTCTGCACACTTTCTTCTGTAAAATAGGGAGTGGTAACCATACGCAGCAGTAGGGACAGTGCTTCCTCGAAGCCCTCCGTGCAGGAGAACTAATAGGCGGTCATAGCGTAGGAGGTAAATGCATTGACATTGGCACCCAGTTCTGCAAAGCGAGCATTGGCATCCTCATCCGGCAAATCGAACATTTTATGCTCCAAATAGTGCGCAATTCCATCAGGCATCCGATGCTGTACCCCATCGAGTGTAAAGCTCGTATCGATCGAGCCGAAATCCACAGCTAAGAAGGCAAGCTTACTGATATAATCCTTCTTGGGCACAATGCGAACACGGAGCCCATTGGGTAGTCGGGTTTCAAAAAGGACCTCATCTAAACGGGGATAGAATTCTCGATTCATTGTACTTCCCCCTTTAAAAAGTAAATCGTATCCATACTCAAACGGCGAGCCACCGCCGCAAGCTGCTCCGTGGTCACTGCCTTGATCTGCTCCATCTGCTCCGGAATATCCGCTGTAGGAACGATCGCCTGCCCCACAAAGAAGTCATCCAAGCGATTGGGTGTATCCATAGCGGCACGAAGCGCAGACAAGAGCTGTGTTTTGGCAGTTTCCAGCTCCTCTTGTGAGATTTCCCCTCGCCTGCAAGCTTCCAGCTCCTCTAAGATCGCAGCCTTAGCGATCTCGTACTTCTCCGAGGCGATACCGGAACTGATCAGCAGGATTCCCTTGTATCTGTCGAAGTTAGAGTAAGCATAATAGCACAGGGATCTCTTTTCTCGCACATTCAGAAACAGCTTGCTGGTCATGCCGCTACCGAAAACCGTGTTTAACAATGCCAAGGCAGCATAATCCGGATCATTACTGAGAATGCCTGTACGGAAGCCTATAACCAACTTCCCTTGGGTCACATCCATTGCTTCACTGATCTCACGAGTCTCCTCTGCTGCACGGATCACCTCGGTATAGGTCTGTTCCCATACCTTATCCTGTCGATGGGCGAAAATCGGTGTAAATCTCTCCGCAGCCTCTTGGGGGCTCATGCGACCACAATAAAAAATCTCAATGCGGCAATCTCGGAGGCTCTTCTCGTAGTGCTCCCACAGGAGCTGAGGTGTGATTTTCTCTACATCCTCTACGGTTCCGAGACGGGGCAGTCCGTAATCCTCTCCCTCGCACATATGACGGAGCATCTGATTGACAGCATAGCTGCGCTTATCATTCATAGAGGCTTCCAGTGCGTTGATCAGGTTCCGCTTTTCCCCTTCTACATAAGCGTGGCAGAAGCAGCCGTCCTCTGTATAAGGATGGTACAAAATCTGATCTAAGAAGTCCATCATACCACTAAAAACATTTCCGTCAGGTACAAAGCAATCCTCCAAAAAGTCTCCATAGAAGCCAAAGAGCTTGGCTTCTCCCTTCTGGCGAACCAGCGTTCCAAAGGTAGCTCCATAGAGTCCATCCAGATACATGGATATCTGCTGCATGTCCGGATACCGCTCAGAGCCTCTCAGAAGCACACTGGGCAGCAGTGCATCCAATGCAGCGTTCTCTTTATTATGCTGTCGCAGAAAATTTACACTGAAACAGCCGGTTTTAAATTTAAGACTTTGCAAAGCCCTCAGCGTGACACCGGGAGCAATGAGAATATTGGTGGTCAAAGAGTGTCGTCCTTTCAAATGTGATTGCGAGCTTGTCTCCCTTATATTATACACGATTTTTTTGGAAAAGAAAGAGTTTTCAAAAATATTGCTTGTTTTTTACTGAGATATTTAGTAGAATGAGGGTGTTTCATATATGTACTTGAAATAAGAACGAAGAAAGGGAAGTTCATAGAACATGGAATGGTTGGAATTAACGATCAGAACCGTGTCTCAGGGTGTAGATCTCCTGTGTGCGGAATTAACAGAATCGGGCTTCGACAGCTTTGTAGTAGAGGACCACGAGCAGTTCGAGGCATTCTTAGAAGACTCCCGGGATTACTGGGATTATGTAGATGAGGATCTGAGTGAAAAAATGCAGACTCTCTCCCAAGTACGTTTGTATCTGGAAGAGGCGCAGGCGCAACAGCAGCTTCCCCTGCTGCAACAGCTTCTGCAGGAGCTCCCTTCCCGCTACCCTGCATGTGAATTTGGCGAGCTGACCATCGCTCTGGAGAATGTTCCTCAGGAGGATTGGGAAAACTCCTGGAAGAAGCACTATCGCCCTCTCCCCGTAGGTGAGAAACTCCTTGTGGTTCCTCAGTGGATCCGCGTAGAGGATACAGGGGGTCGCTTGCCTGTGATCCTGGATCTGGGTCTGACCTTTGGCACAGGTGCCCATGATTCTACCCAGATGTGCATGCGTGCTCTGGAACGCCTTGTACAAGGTGGTGAACGAGTTGCGGACTTAGGAAGCGGCAGCGGCATCCTGTCTATTTGTGCCCTTCGCTTAGGTGCAGCCAGCGCCGTAGGCATTGATATTGACCCAGCTGCAGAGCATATTGCCACAGAGAACGCCGCACGCAACGGCTTCACAGCTCCCCAATTCTCTGCCTGTACCGGCAATGTGATCGAGGATCGACAGACCATGGAACGACTGGCAGCAGGAGGCTACGATCTGGTCTGCGCCAATATTGTGGCAGGTGTTCTGGTAGCTCTTGCTCCTGTGGTTCCTGCCTTCCTCCGCCCTAATGCCAGCTTCCTGTGCTCCGGCATTCTACGGGAACGAGAAGCCGAAGTTCGCCGGGCTTTGGAAGCCGCAGGTCTACAGATCACCGACTGCGAACGCACCGAAGAGTGGTGCTGTCTGGTAGCAAAAGGGAAAGAATCCTAAGAAAGGAGCCACTATATGCTTCGAATTCGTTATCGTAATAAGGTTCGATTGAGAAAAACAGGTCGTTTTCTCCTTATTTCTTTGGGTGTACTGGTGCTGGTAGGGATCCTGATTCTGGTCTATGCAGACAGTCTGATCCTATATGACAGAGACGGTGCCCACTTAGGGGCAGAAGAGCTTCAGATCCAGGCAGAAAACTCAGAAGCGAAGCCCAGACCCACCATTCTCAATCCCATCGTAGAGGTGCAGGAGGGTACAGTTTCAGCTGCCCGTATTTCAGAGATCGGGGGTGTATACATTACCACAGCCATGCTCAAGGAGATCGACAAGGTCACCGAGCTGGTAAAGCAGATCGAAGAGCCGGGAGCAGTTCTGATCGAGCTGAAGAGTGACTTCGGTAATTTCTATTATACCAGCAATTATGCCGACTCTAATTATCCTGAGGGCATTGATATTGCCGCCGTGGATCAGCTTCTGACCTATCTGAAGGACAGCGGCTTCTACATGATCGCTTCCATCCCCGCATTCCCGGATCGTGCCTTCGTAGTGGAAAACGACACCCTCTGTCTCCGTCAGCCGGGGGGCTACGGCTGGATGGATAGCCGTGGCTGCTACTGGCTGGATCCCTCCAATTCCACAGTACTCTCCCACCTGATGCAGCTGGTCAGAGAGCTTGCGGATAAGGGATTTATGGAGGTATGCTTCACCAGTTTCACCTTCCCCGAGGGCGACAATTATACCTACGGCTCCGATAAGAGTAAGTCCGAGGTACTCAAAGAAGCTGCCACGCAGATCAACGACCTGTTCTCCAAGAGTGAAACCACCGTTTCCATTGTAACAGAATCCATGGAATTCCCCGTAGCAGGTGGCAGAGTATATGTTCCCAATGTAGATGGCTCTCAGGTTGAGCGCTATGTCAATGCCTATAAAAATCTGGAAACTGTGCAGGAACTGGTCTTCCTGTCCAGCTCTCGTGATGCCAGATTCGAGAATCAGGCAGTTCTCAGACCCCTAATGACTGAATCCTAAAGAGGTGTACTTATTTTGAACTTATTATTACATGGAATTCATGACCATAGCGGAAGCTTCTGGGAGATCCTGAAGGATGCAGGGATCGATGCACTCCGGGATAGCTTATGGAGCATTCCCATACTTCTGGTCGCCTATTTCGCAATGGAGCTGCTGGAAAACAGCAAACGACTGAACGAAGACATTCTTCGCGGCTATTCTCGGAAAGCCGGTCCCCTATTAGGTGGCTTGCTGGGTGTGATCCCCCAGTGTGGGATCTCCGGTGCTGCAGCGACACTCTTTGCAACCGGCTCCGTAACTGTTGGCACCATGCTGGCAGTATTCTTCTCCACCTCCGATGAAATGCTGCCTATTCTGCTGTCTGCTCTGACAGATCGCAGTGTGTCTGTGAAAACCGTGCTTTGGATCCTCGGTGGGAAGGCATTCTTAGGTATTGCCTTAGGCTATTTGGCTGACCTTCTGCTGAAGAAGGTGATCCGCCCGGGCAAAGACATTCAGAGCTTCTGCCAGCGAGAGCACTGCCACTGTGAGGAGGAAGGCCACCCCATTCTCTCTGCCTCCCGATCTGCCCTGATGCATACCCTGAAGATCGCAGCTATGCTCATTGTGGTCAATCTGGTCCTGAACCTGGCATTCGCCTTCATTGGTGTTGAGAAGCTGTCCGGCTCCATCCTGGCGCAGCCTGTGATCGGCGTGACCCTGTTGGCACTCTTCGGGCTGATCCCCAACTGCTCTGTATCCGTAATTCTGACCCGTAGCTACCTCAGTGGCATCATCGGCATCGGCGGTCTCTTTGCCGGTCTGCTGTCCAATGCAGGGATCGGTCTCATTGTACTGTTCCGCAGCAATCGGAATCGCAGGGAGAATTTGATCATCACCGCAAGTCTTTTCCTACTCAGTGCTGCTGTAGGCATGCTTCTGTCCTGCTTCTTCTGAGGAAGCCTATTTTGCTCATAATACACAGATCGGATCACTGATCAAAAATTTAAAAAGAAAGAGGATTTAACTATGATTGATTTTCATACTATGCAGGAGGCTGTAATGCCCAACTTCAAGGGCGGAGAAGGCTCCTTCGCCGTAAAGATGTTCAATGACGATTGCAATCGCATTATGCGTGGGAGACTGGTTCCCGGTTCCTCCATTGGTCTGCACTGCCATGACACATCTTCTGAGATCATCTTCATTCTCTCCGGTGTAGGCACTGCTGTTTTAGAGGGCAAGGAAGAGATCCTCACCGCAGGACAGTGTCACTATTGCCCCAAGGGGCAAACACACACTCTGATGAATCAGGGTACCGAAGATTTGATCTTCTTCGCCGTAGTTCCTCAGCAGTAATCGAAAAAGACAAAGACTCCGAAGGAAGCCATAAATAGCTAAGGCTTGTTTCGGAGTCTTTGTTTTCTTTTTCGCAAATGATCCCAATTGTCCCTTTTCCACGAAAAATTTATATGAATCACTCATTTGAAGAAAAACCATAGACTTTTTGACAAAATAGAGGTAAAATTCGCAGTAGATCATTTTCACTGTGTGTTACGGAGGGATAAAGTGAAATATAAAAATGCGATGATCTACACTGAGAAATTCCGTTTTGAAAAAGGCGGATTTGAAGTGCAGAATGGTAAATTTGTGAATGTTCTTACTGCTGATGAAGCAGATGCCATCGATCTGGAAGGGGCTTTTGTCATCCCCGGCTTGATCGATGTACATACTCACGGAAATTCCGGCGAAGACTTTTCCGATGGCAGTTATGAGGGCTTGGTCAAAATGGCAGCCTATTATGCAAAGCAGGGTGTCACCTCCTTCGCTCCTGCCTCCATGACCCTACCCTATGAGGTGCTGGGAAAAGCCTTTGCCACTGCCAGAACCTTTGTGGATGCAGAGCTTCCCGGTGTGTCTGTCCTTCGGGGCATTCAAATGGAAGGACCCTTCTTCTCCGAGAAGAAAAAGGGCGCCCAGAATGGGGCATATTTACGCAACCCCGACTTCCAGGCCTTCCGAAAGCTCTATGAGGATTGCGGCGGCTTGATCGCCATTGTAGATGTAGCTCCGGAGCTTCCCGGCAGCGTGGAATTCATCGAGCAGGCGAAGGAGCTGTGTACAGTCTCCATCGCCCACACAGATGCAGATTATAACGAAGCTGCTGCAGGTGTTAAGGCAGGCGTAACTCATTTGACCCACACCTTCAACGCCATGTCCCCCATTCACCATCGTAAGCCCGGCGTTATTGCGGCTGCTTCCGAGGATGAAAGAGTCAGTGCGGAGATCATCTCCGATGGTCTTCATGTGCACCCTGCCGGAGTTCGTCTGATCTTCCGCTTGTTCGGAGCTGAACGAATGGTGCTGGTTTCCGACAGTCTCCGCTGCTGCGGAATGCCCAACGGAGAATATGAGTTGGGTGGTCAGCCTGTATTCCTTGAGAACGGCTTGGCAAGATTGACAGACGGCACCATTGCAGGCTCTGCCATTGACCTCTATGAATGTATGCTCAGAGCAGTAAGCTTCGGCATTCCCAGAGAGGACGCCATCCGTGCTGCTACCTACAATCCCGCAAGACAGATCGGTGCACTGGATCAGGTCGGTTCCATTGCGGACGGCAAGGTTGCAGACTTCATCCTGTGCGACGAGGACCTGAACCGCACGGCGGTATACCTTGCAGGTCAGAAGCTGTAACTCAAATCAGGACACCATTACAGTGATCCACCTCATGCTGGATGATTTGAGCTGTCCAGCCTGTAAAGGTTTT
>JAGBGB010000002.1 GCA_017936205.1 Oscillospiraceae bacterium | reverse complement strand
CCAAGAATTGGTGGTTGTGAAAAATGTTTCGTTTTTTGGAGAAATTACATCATTTTCGGAGGTTTTTGTGTTCATGGCGTTACGCCATGGACCGGACGCGCAATGCGCGCCCCTACGCAGCGTTAAATCAAACTGTTCGACAAATCGGAATTTGAACGATAGAATGTGCAGCAAGGAACTGCCTTACAGGATGTCAGGCAGTTCCTTGCTGTTGTTTTTATTCCATGTCTTGATTCCAATGGATCTGGCCTCTGTAGGAGGAGGTGGCAATATGGATACAGGCTTCGATGCTGCCTGTCTGCCAATCGCTGACGACCTCGAAGCTGTCATTGCAGCAGAATAGGTAATAGGTCTCATCTTCAGGGTACTTACAAATGGCAAGATAGCTGTAGGTTTCTGCAGCGGCTCCGTTTGGGTATTTGATCCCTCCGTATGCTCCTTTGGGTGTGTAGAGCAGAACCTTTGCCCCGTCCAGCTCTTTCGGAAACATGGTATCACCTCCTGTCATCAATAATAGCATAAAATCCACTTGAAATACAGGGGATTTTGTGTTATTTTAATATTGATACAGTGCAGATTGAAAGAAAGACTGGAATCTTGACAGAATCTGTGCTATACTGTTATGGTATGACTGAATAAAATGCTTTTGCAAGGAAGGTGAGGAGTTGGAAAACTACACCAAATATGCCCTCAAGCCTTATGAGGAGCTTGCGGATCTGCTGGAGAACAAGGAAAACCTCTTTGTGATCTCCTGCAACAAGTGCTTCAAGGCTTTCGAGACCTTAGAGGAGCCGGAGTGTGACAAGCTGCTGGCCTTAGCCGACGGCTTGGATAAGACTGTGACCGGTTCTGTTCGGGCAGATTTTTTGTGCAACCAAAATCATACAAGCAAAGCCCTTGAGCTCCCTGAAGGAACAGAAAATGTCATCGTTCTGTCCTGCGGTCTGGGAGTTCAGACTGTAGCCAAGCTGCTGGATAAGCCTGTTTATGCAGCCTGTGATTCTCTCAATTATACCGGACATCACGGTATGGCTCTGAGCAAGAAGACCTGCGATGCTTGCGCTCAGTGCTATCTGGGGATCACCGGCGGTATCTGCCCCGTTGTGGACTGCTCCAAGAGTCTGCTGAACGGACAGTGCGGCGGCGCCAAGGATGGCAAGTGTGAGGTCAGCCCCGACAAGGACTGTGCTTGGCAGAAGATCCAGGAGCGTCTGGAGCAGCAGGGTCGCCTGCAGGAGCTGTGTGCACAGCCTGTGCAGTTTCGCGACTATTCTAAGGTCAATTATAAGCTCATTCAGGACTATGTGAAGTCCATTCGTGAGACCCGTCTGGATGGCTGGTACGGCGGCGTCCACCCCGTAGAGGGCAAGGAGCCTACGGAGGCGAAGGCGCTGGAACGCTTCCCTGTGCCGGAGACTGTGGTCATCCCTCTGTCTATGCATCTGGGTGCACCTGCAACCGCAGCGGTTCAGGTCGGAGACTATGTGAAGGTAGGTCAGAAGATCGGCGAGGCTGCCGGCTTCATTTCCGCCCCTATCCATTCCTCTGTCAGTGGTACAGTCCTTGCCATTGAGGATCGTCCCCATGCAACCCGTGGCACCTGCCCTGCCATTGTCATTGCCAATGACGGAAAGGACGAGCTCCACGAGTCCGTAAAGCCCAATAAGCCTCTGGAAGAGCTTAACCCTGCAGAGATCATTGAGATCGTCAAGAATGCAGGTATCGTAGGTATGGGCGGTGCAGGCTTCCCCACCTATGTGAAGCTGAACCCCGGCAAGCCCATTGATGCGGTACTGATCAATGCCTGCGAATGTGAGCCTATGCTCACAGCAGACCATCGTGCGCTGTTAGAGTATGCCGATGATATTATCTATGGTCTTCTGGCTGAAATGAAGACTGTCAATGCGCCCAAGGGCATCATTGTCATTGAGGAGAATAAGCCCGATGCTATCGCACTGCTCCGAGAGAAGACTGCGGACATCGAGGGCGTGGAGGTGCTGGAGGTCAGCACCCAGTATCCTCAGGGCGGTGAAAAAATGCTCATTAAGCGTGCCATGGGTCGCAGTGTTCCCAGTGGCGGACTGCCTGCGGATGTGGGAGCTTGTGTTAGCAATGTCTCCACTGCCAAGGCCATTGCCGATGCCATCAAGACCGGTATGCCTCTCATTGAACGAGTGACCACTGTCACCGGTAAGTACATCCCCGAGCCCAAGAACTTCATCGTTCGCATCGGCACCAGTGCTGCTGCTCTGGTAGAGGCTTGCGGTGGTATCAAGGGTGAGAATGTTCTGATCAAGGCAGGCGGCCCCATGATGGGCTTCCCCCAGAGCACTCTGGACACTCCTATTATGAAGGGCTCAAACGGCATTATTGCCATTGATAATGACGAGACCGAAGCCAACGAATGCATTAAGTGCGGTCGCTGCGTGGATGTTTGTCCCATGGAGCTCAAGCCTCTGTACTACTACAAGCTGGTCAGTGCACAGGATTGGCAGGGCTGCAAGGACTATAAGATCATGGACTGCATGGAATGCCGTTGCTGCGAATATATCTGCTCTTCCAAGCTGCCTCTGGTCACTATGATCAAGATGGGCAAAAACGGAGTAAGGGGGCTGAAGTAATATGCTGATCACTGAACTGAAGAATCAAGAATTGCTGAAAAGCCAGTTGAAGGGCAAGACCTTCCTGCTCCTGTGCCATGGCTGCAAGGAGCTCCGCTTCCCTGAGAAGGAGGCTGAGGAGCTGGTCAAGGAGCTGACGGAGGAGGGCATCGCCATTGGCAGCCTGACTACGGACTATATCTGCAATGAAGAAAATTTGAAGCTGCGTCTGAACCGCTTTGCAGAGCAGATCGAAGCCGCTGACACCATTCTGGTGCTGTCCTGCGGCGTGGGCGTGCAGACCGTGGCTTCCATGTATCCCAATAAGCGAGTGCTCCCCGGCTGCGATACCTATCGTCTGCCCGGCTTCCAGGGTGTGACCCCCTTGGAGCATGACTGCCAGCAGTGCGGTCAGTGCTATCTGAACCTGACCGGCGGCATCTGCCCCCTTACCGCCTGCTCCAAGAGCCTGATCAACGGTCAGTGCGGCGGCGCAAGGGATGGCAAATGCGAGGTAGACCCCAACATGGAATGCGGTTGGGAGCGGATCTACCGTAAATTAGAACAGCTTGGCCGTCTGGATGTATTAAAGTGCCCTGTTCAGCTTCGTAACTACGCAACGGACGAAGCCGTCAAATAATTGAGAGGAGAAGATTGCAATGAGAATTACTGAATTGTTTGCAAAGGGTGAGTTTGTTGTCACCGCAGAGGTCGGCCCTCCTAAGGGGATCCATGTAGACCATCTGGTAGAAGAAGCCAAGACCTATCTCAGCGGCATTACCGCTGTTAATGTTACCGATAACCAGTCCTCCGTGATGCGTATGGGCAGCCTGCCTGCTTGTATCGCTCTGAAGAACGCAGGGCTGACCCCCATTCTGCAGCTGACCTGCCGTGACCGCAACCGCATTGCTCTGCAGTCCGAGCTCCTGGGTGCTGCCATGCTGGGCATTGAGAACATCCTCTGCCTCACCGGTGACCACACCAAGATGGGCGACCACCCCGGCGCAAAGCCCGTATTCGATCTGGATTCCGTTTCCCTGCTGCATACCGCTTGCCAGCTGGAGAAGGGTGTTGACCTTGGCGGTCAGCCTCTGGTAGGAGAGCCCCCCAAGTTCGCAAAGGGTGCCGTAGTGTCCCCCTGCTCCGACAGCGTAGATGCGCAGCTTGCCAAGATGGAGCGGAAGGTCATGGCAGGCGCAGAGTACTTCCAGACCCAGGCTGTCTTTGATTCCGAGCGCTTCATCCGCTTCATGGAGAAGGCAAAGCAGTTCGGCAAGCCCGTACAGCTGGGCATCATCATCCCCAAGTCTGCAGGCATGGCTAAGTTCATGAACAAGAATGTTGCCGGTGTCCATGTACCTCAGGAAATGATCGATGCTCTGGCTGCCGACAAGGAGCGTGCCAAGGCAGGCATCACCGGTGTAGAGATCGCTGCAAAGATCATCAAGGAATGCCGCCCCTACTGCCAGGGTGTTCACATCATGGCTCTGGGCTGGGAATCCAAGGTTCCCGAAGTCCTGAAGCTGGCAGGCATCTGATCCAAGGAACAAAAGGCAAGAACTGTCCCATCACGGGGCAGTTCTTGCTTTATCAAGAAGGGACATAATACAAAACAGAAAATCAAATCCCGATTTTCCGTACCTTTCGTAGGGGCGCGCATTGTGTCAAGAGTAACATGGTATACACTTTGTGTAAATACAT